>NZ_CBDDRA010000026.1:0-70557 GCF_965232925.1 Tumidithrix helvetica PCC 7403 | reverse complement strand
TACTCTGGCTGAACTTAGGGAAAAGGTAGACCAACTTCTAGCAGAATTAACTCCCCAAGTTATAGCATCGATTACTGGATATCCTTTCATTTTGGAAGCCCTATCTGTTGCCAATATAATTTAAATTGGTATTACTAACAGACTCAAAATCAGGACTGTCGTTTCTTTCCCTTGAGACATAGTCTTATGCTTGCTTCCTATGATTAGTTCAAAATTAATTACGCTAACTGACACTATAGAGTCAGTAACATTTCTTTATCTAACCTCTGACCGAGCGCTCCTAAGCCCCCTGCAACCCCTCCGATGCCCAAGCTAAAGAGCAGCCGTTTGGCGTCAAAATTTTTGTCGCTATTAACACTCTCGTCTGACATTTTACTCCCTGACCTACGATTACCCTTACTCCCTGACCGACGATTCCTAAAATAATCCCCAGCATCATATTTGATAAACTTCATCTGCATTCATACGTAATCCCATTGCATAACAGCCATAGTCTACTAGTAACAAAGGCTGGCGCAAGATTTCTTTTAGTCAAGAAAATTTAAATATCACTTAACCTAGAAACTGCCACTAAATCGATAACGTGATATTACTACAAGGAGAAAAATATGAAATTAATCCTAGCCTTTATCATCTCCCTCCTAGCTTCACTGTGGACATTATCATCTCCCATTTACGCTCAATCATCCCCCGCGACAACTCTCATCGGTAATAAGACTAAAGTAACCATTGCTTCTTATAATGTCGAAAACCTCGATCCTAGAGATAGTCGCTTTGACCAACTCAGTAAAGATATCGTAGACGATCTCAAATCTCCAGACATCCTCTCATTAATCGAAGTTCAGGATAACAACGGTGCAGTTGATGACAGCATTGTGGCTGCCGATCTCACCTTTAAAACTCTGATTGATGCCATTAAAAGCGCAGGTGGACCTGAATATAAATTTTCCAGTATCGATCCTCAAGATGATAACGATGGTGGCGAACCAGGCGGCAATATTCGCGTCGGATTTCTCTACAACCCCAAACGCATCACCCTTGCCAATGGTAATCCAGGCAATGCAATCAAAATCACATCCGTCCTAACTTCTCCCTCCGTTACTCTCTCTCTTAACCCAGGGCGTATCGACCCCACAAACCCAGCTTTTGTCAACAGTCGCAAACCCCTCATTGCCGAATTTACTTTCAATGGACAGCAACTCTTCGTCATTGCCAATCACTTTGCCTCCAAAAGAGGTGGAGCCGCAGCCGATACGCAAAGGCTTAAGCAAGCACAAATAGTTAACCAATTTGCAGCCAAAATTCTAAAAGCAGATTCTAAAGCCAAAGTAGTTGTCCTTGGCGATCTCAATGACTTCGTTGAATCTGAGCCACTCAAAGCTCTTAAAGGAAATATACTTACCAATCTAATCGAACAAATTCCCCCTAGCGATCGCTTTACCTTTAAATTCCAAGGGAAAAAACAAGTCCTCGACCACATTCTGATCAGCCCCAATCTCAGCACTGCAAACCCAGAAATTGATATCGTTCACATAAATATTGGGTTTAGCGACCACGCTAGCGATCACGATCCACTAGTATCTCGCTTCACCATCACTGCTGCACCTGTCCCCGCAAGTACGCCTATCCCTGTCCCTACCATTCAGCCTTCTCCCTCTCCAATTTCAGCAATCTTCCCGAGTCTTACTAGGGAAGAGCTTCTCAAGAAATTAGCTCTTGAGTTCGCACCCAAAAAAACTCTCAGCTACCGAGCTGCCAGAGAAGCAATATTTAGTGACATTGACAACAAAAGTAACACTATCGAAGATGTCTATAGCGGATACAAAATTCAACTGGACGAACCTATTCCACCCGTAGACGAAGCTAGGGAAGAAGGAATAAACACCGAACACACATACCCACAGAGCAAAGGAGCTAACGGCAAAGCTAAAAGCGACATTCACCATCTTTTTCCTACATGGGATCGTGCTAACTCCTTACGCGACAATGACCCTTTCGGCGATATTCCAGACGACAAAACAAAAAGATGGCTTTTAAAAGGTAGCGAGTCCTCTCAGATTCCTACTAGTAGCATCAATGAATATAGCGAATCAGATCTAAACGTTTTCGAGCCGCGTGAAGATCATAAAGGCAACGCCGCTAGAGCGGTGTTTTACTTCTACACCTTGTACAAGTCTCAAGCTGACAGTGAAGATCCGAATTTTTTCCAAAAACAACAAAAAACACTTTGTGAGTGGCATCAACAAGACCCCGTTGATACTGCTGAACTTTCACGTTCCCATGCCATTGTTGAGTACCAAGGTAACGAAAATCCCTTTGTTTTAGATAAGACATTAGCATCTAGAACTTACTGCCCTTAGTATTCCAAGGCATTTACAGCCACTTTACATAGCGACTTAGAGCGCCTCCCACAAGAGGCGTTTTTTTGCTGGCGAGATCGCAACCAACACCACCACCCTCACAATAGAATATGATTATCGTTACGAATATCAAATATGTTTGCGCTGGTTGACTGCAACTGCTTCTACGTTAGCTGCGAGCGCGTCTTTAACCCTGCCCTTGAGGGCAAGCCCGTCGTCGTCTTGTCCAACAACGATGGCTGTATCGTCGCGCGATCGCCCGAAGTAAAAGCGCTGGGCATCCCGATGGGGGCTCCCTACCACAAACACAAAGCCGCCCTCGAGCGCGGTGGTGCTATCGTGCTGTCGTCAAACTACGAGCTATACGGCGATTTGAGTCACCGAGTCTATCAAGTTCTCTGTGATTCAGTTCCAGAAGTAGAAATTTATTCCGTTGACGAGTGCTTTCTCGACTTGTCAGGGTTTTCCCATTGGGAGACAGAGCGACTGATGGAGTTTTGCACGGAACTGCGAGCGAAAATCTTGCAATGGACTGGCATTCCTACAGGCATCGGTATCGCTGCTACAAAAACCTTAGCGAAAGCAGCAAGTATCGTAGCTAAAAAATCGCCATCTGGCGTTGCCGAGCTGCTAACGCCAGCTATCAGAGAGAGGGTGTTGACCAACTTAGAAATTGAAGATATCTGGGGCATCAATCGGCGATTGGGTTTTCGTTTGAGATCGCACGGCATTGGTACGGCAAAACAGCTAAGAGATGCCAGAGAACCTCTGGTCAAGCAAATCTTTGGCATCGTGGGAGTTCGCATCGCGCACGAACTACAGGGACTATCTTGTCTCCCCATCGAAGCGATCGCACCGCCACAGAAAAATATGATTTGTTCTAGATCGTTTGGAACTCCAGCTACAACGCTAGAACACCTGCACGAAGCGATCGCCTATCACGCAGCCCGTGCAGCGGCAAAACTAAGGCATAAAGGACTGAAGGCTTCGGTCTTGGGGGTATTTATATCGACGAATCGCTTCAAACCCACAGACGAGCAATACAGCAACTCAGTTACCGTTTCTCTTCCTACTGCGATAAATAGCACTCAGGTGATGATTCGCTTTGCCAAACAGTGCATGACAAATATTTTCCAAGATGGCTTCAGCTACAAGAAATGCGGCGTAATCTTGAGCGAACTAAGTGCGGCTGAATCGGTGCAACTCGACTTACTATCCAATGCCGTCGATCCGCGAGATGAAAAGCTGATGGCTGCGATGGACTCTCTCAACGCTCGTTTCGGGACTGGGGCAATTAAGTTCGCCAGCGAAGGACTTCAGAAACCTTGGGCGATGAAACGCGATATGAGCTCGCCGAGGTATACGAGCCGATGGGACGAACTGCCTATCGTGAGGGCTTAAAGCAGGGAAAGTAAGATTCCCTTGGTATCTCTTTGTGAATAAGTCTTTATGAATGCTAGAAAGTAATGACAGACACGCCTTCAGCTAGATGTAGCGCAATCGAGCTGTTGTTACAATTCTTTACATAAGAAACACAAAAAAGGAACAAAGCCGATGACTAGCACATACAAGATCGATACCGAAAAAGCCGCACGCATCCTCAACGAGCGCATAGCTGAGATCTCTACCTTAGAAAAAACGCTTGAGTCAGGTCGCTATAGTGATGGGAGCGAGCTAATTCCTGCGGAAGTCCAAGCAAGTCAGCGCCGTAATGGCGATCGATTGGTAAATGCCACGTTAGTAAGCGGTTACACCGTAACCGATGGAGGGCTGCTCAACAACTACGCGATCGAGCCTCAACTATATGTTGAAGAAACTGCTCGCTCAGGCTTTACTCCCTTTGCCGAGAAGCTAAACGGTCGCTATGCCATGATTGGATTTGCCTCTCTTCTCGTCATAGAAGTTTTAACCAAGCACGGTTTGATCTGGTGGCTTAACAATCTATAAATCTTCAATCGAATTCACTTTTATCGACCAGACACAGATCCTATAAGTCGCAGAAAATCTATGGATATTCGCAAACAGTTATCGCTCGAACAACAGTTTGAACTTCAAGTCTTTGAAGTTCAGGTTCGTCGGCTCTCTCAGGAAGACGCTCATGAATTGTTGATTCGGTTGCAGGAATCAATGCTCTATCAATCAATGACTTTTCGTGAAATGCTTAAGGAAGCTTGGGGCATCGGCAAAAATTTTGATATCGCTTCCAATATGCTCGCCGATGGTTAATCTCTGGTTCAAAGTTTAGATCTAGTCGATTTTACTTTTGGAAGCTATTATGCTGCATAAATTCAAGGATTCGCCCTTTCCCCTTTTCGTGGAATCTAGTTTAACCATCGCAGTATTTCTGTTCGCGATCTGCTTATTGTGAAGGCTTGAGAACCGAGGCTTTAGTTTAAATTTCTCGAACATTATTTCGGGATCGTCAAACCTCAATGCCCTCACGCGATCGCAATATACCACTATATATATGGTGCAATGTGGGTGTTCGTAAGGCTACGCTACTATATCTAGTTTCTTTGCTAAGCTGAACCAGTGAAATATTCCCAATACTCCACAAAACCACGATCGCCCTCCTGATGGGCGATTTTTCATATTTTGCATTAGATTAAAGGTATGTGCGGACGATTTACCCAATTTCATTCAGCAGAAGCGATCGCCGAGGCGTTTGAGGTAGATGTCGAAGACCTCCCACCTCGGTACAACATCGCTCCCTCTCAGCCGATCGCTGCGATCGTGCAGAGACTAGATGAACCCCGCAAACTACTTTGGTTGCGATGGGGGCTGATTCCTTCATGGGCAAAAGATCCAGCGATTGGGTACAAGCTCATTAACGCCCGATCCGAGACTGCTTTTGAAAAACCTTCTTTTCGATATGCCTTTAAACATAGGCGATGTCTGATTCCCACCGATGGCTTCTACGAATGGCAGCGCTTAGAAGGAAGCAAGAAACAACCCTTTTTCATTGGCTTGAAGGATAGCAGTCCTTTTGCCTTTGCGGGACTGTGGGAACGATGGGAAAGCAAGGAAGGCGACATTGTAGAAACCTGCACGATCTTGACGACAGAGGCAAACGATTTAGTCAGTCCGATCCACGATCGGATGCCTGTCATCCTCCATCCCAAAGACTACGACCTTTGGCTCGATCCCAAATTCACCCGCAGCGATCGCTTGCAAGCTTTGCTCGTACCCTATCCATCTGAGTTCATGGTGTCTCATCCTGTCGGCACTAAAGTTAACAGCCCCAAGAATGATAGTCCTGAATGCCTGCAACCTTCGATCTTGGCATGAGGCGAGATGAAAAAGAAAACTGTGGCATGGTTTCAATCTAAACTCGCAGCGTGGGCAAATCACAACCTGCGTGACTTTCCGTGGAGGCGAACGACAGATCCCTACTCTATTTTTGTTGCTGAATTTCTGTTGCAAAAAACTGTAGCTGCGACAGCTTCGCCGATCTACGAGGAGTTTATGGCTCAGTACCTAACTTTGGAAGTACTGGCAATTGCCTCGGTTGAGGACGCAAACCAAATCCTGCAACCGCTGGGGCTTTCTTTCAGAGCAGAGCGGTTGTGCAGTTCGGCAAGGATTGTCATGGATAAGCACAAAGGCAAAATTCCAGCGTTGGAGGCAGAATTGCTTTTGCTCCTTGGTGTTGGCAAATATACAGCTCGTTCTATTTGCGCGAATGCTTTCGGACAACCAGCAGCGGTACTCGATACCAATGTGGCGCGAATTATAGAACGGTTCTTTGGTTTGAAAGGAGAGCGGGTCAAATCTCGTTGTAAAATCCTCTAGGCTGCGGCAGATGCGATCGCGCCCAAACGCAACGTTAGCAGGTGGAATTTGACGCTATTGGATTTCGGGGCGATCGTCTGTACTGCCAGAAAGCCCCATTGTGAAGAATGTCCGTTGCAAGAAAAATGCTGCTATTTTGCTAGTGCCTAGATTGCGAGGCAATTACAGATGAAGCTACACAAGGCATCAATGTAAAAGTCTTTTTGCGACTTTCAGACAGATGCATAGATGGTTCGCTGCCCTATACAAAGTGCGATCGCGATCGGATCGAGATGATAGCGCAACAACTTTGGCAAAATTCTCCTAGAACGCCATGCGATCGCCGAGATATACGAGAATTGTGAGGGCATGAAAAACTAGTTCAAGGAGGTGTTGATTGGAATACAGCTATCAGCCTTGCCTGCGATCGCAATCATCTAACTTACATTCTGCCTAATCAGCATTTTCTCGATCGCGCTGATATCCAAAACTTATACTTTTAGGCTTGATGTAATAGGTCATGGTGCGAGCAGTTCCATGAGCTTTTTGCATCTCTGCTACATCACCAACAATGGCGAGAGGCTTCCAGTCTTTCGGGCGATCGCTTAATTTTCCAATGAATACCTCAGTTTCTCGGCACAGCTCGACTTGCGGATTTATACAAATAAAATTTTCGGGTGTGCTTTGTTTTGCCAGTTCGACGCATTGCTGAAAATTCATATTTTTGCTCCAGTTTCGTCTATTTTAACCTTGAGACTAATAGGCTTCTGTCTTGAGAGTATCGAAGTAAAGGTCACCTCAAGATACTCTTAGAATAGCTGACAACCCATGCTGTTAAAGCCTTTTATCTGTTTTTATGTAGGTGCATAAGTGGAGCGCTACCCGTTACAAGTGCGATAGCGATCGTATAGCGTACATTGCTATGCTGTTGGAGAAATTCCCCTAGAACGCTATGCGATCGCCGATCCAGAATATTATTTGACACAATATGCTAAAAATAGCATAATTCTAGTCATGAGCCTTTCATTAAAATCTATCGAGTGGCTTGGCAGTTCCAACGACGATTTACGGGATTTTCCTGAGAATGTTCGGGAAGAGATGGGTTATGCACTGTACCTCGCTCAATTAGGTGAAAAGCATCCCGATGCAAAACCTCTAAAAGGCTTCACTGGTGCTGGTGTTCTCGAAATCGTGGAAGATTTTGATAAAGACACCTACAGAGCAGTCTATACGGTGAAATTTGAAGGAATTGTCTACGTTCTTCATGCCTTTCAGAAAAAATCAAAACGGGGGATTTCCACTCCTAAGCAAGATATAGATCTGATTGAAGCTCGACTTAAACGGGCTCAAGAGCACTACGAAAGTAGAGACTCAAAGCAAAAAAAGAAGGAGAAATAAAATGACTGAAGAAGTAAAAGTTTATTCGGGAAGCGGTAATGTCTTTGATGATTTAGGACTTCCCAATTCCGATGAATTGCTAGTCAAGGCAGAACTCGTTCGGCAAATTAGCAACCTAATTTCTAATAAACAACTTACCCAGGTCGCAGCGGCAGAACTTTTAGGAATAGATCAACCTAAAGTATCGGCATTAGTACGCGGTAAATTATCAGGCTTCTCTACAGAACGCCTTTTCCGATTTCTCAATATATTGGGAAGCAATGTAGAAATTCGCGTTATTCCAAACACGCAATTAAATCAGCCCAAAACTAGTGTTGTCGTGGTCTAATGACTCTACTATGACAAAAACTATGACAAGATTCGCAGTAGTTTTAAGTTATTTCGAGTAGACTCAAGTCGCCATGAGTAGGCGTAAGTATCGCCCAAACACAAGTATAGAAAAGATTTTGAATAATAGCAGCACCGTGATTTGAACACGGGACCTACGGATTATGAGACCGTCGCTCTAACCAACTGAGCTATGCTGCCTAACAGCTATAAATTTATCATAGCCAAGGTTTTAAATCTTATCATAAACATACAACTCTATAGAAAATTTCTAGATTGGGTTTTCGGCGCGATCGCTTCCAGAAAGCATCCCATTACCAGTAACCAGTAACTCACGCTCGACAGGAGGGCTAATCGCCTTGCTAGCCTTTCTAGGTCTGCGTTTGGGTAAAATGGTTTCGATCGGATGATCTTCGCTGAGCAAATAGGTGGCTACCTTGTCTGGAAGGCAGAGATTACGGGCTAAAAGCGATCGCGATGAGCCTTTACCTTGATAAATTTCTAGCAGTTTATGCTTGATTAAGGGGGCTTTGGGCATTAGCATATTTCTGGCAACTCGCCACTCGGCATCGGAGTGACAAAATAGCCGCAACGCTAAATCTACAGTGGGTTGGCTGCAATTTTCTTCGTCGTTGTTTAGAACGGCATAGAGCTTTTCATAGCGGCGGCTGATCTCAGGCGCGAGGCAGAGTACCAGCAAGTCGCGCTCAAACTTACTGAGGTCTAAATGCTTGCATAGGGTAGGGATACCTAAAGGAATGCCTTGGTCAAAGCTTTTGGCAAGGCGATCGCCATAGCGACCCAGAGCATGGGGCATTTGCAAGGAAAGATCCTGCTTAACCTGCCTGCCGCCCAAGGTAGGATCGAGATTAATAAACCCTTTCCACCAATGGCTGGTTGCCTTGTCCGTTGCCGATCGCGCCACGCGATCGATTTCTTGACCCGTGATTCTTTGCTTAGCGATCGCGCGCATCAGTACCCGATCTAACCAAGCCAATTCAGCTTTGAGATAGGCCCAATTATCGGTAAAAGCACTTACCCCTACTTCCACATTCATGCCACGCCTCGACGCAAGATCCCCCGAATTGCTAAGCCGACCGCGATCGCAAAGGCGGTTAATTCCAGTAAAGAGCCTAGTAAGGTAACATTTCCCCAAGGGGCAGTCAAAATTACACTATCCCAAGCCCAACTGCTATGGCTATAAACATAGCGAATCGGTTCGATCGCAAACGAGAGCGGATTTAAGCTCGCTACCCATTGCAACCAAGTGGGCATAAATGCCAAGGGGGCTAAAGCAGTGCTAGAGAAAATCAAGGGTAGATTTACCAAAAAGATAAAGGCAAGCAGCTCTTGGTGACCCGGCATGGCAAAGGCTAACCCCAAGCTCAACATGGTAAAGCCCACCACTAGCAAAATTATTGCCAATGACATTACGCCTAAGCCTGCAAGGGTTGGTAGCCCTGCGCCCATAAAGTTGCTGACCGCGACGATCGCTATGGTCTGAACCACGCTGAGAGAAATGATAAAGATGGCAGAGGCAAACACAATGGAATAGCGGGATGCCAAAGGTGCAACCAAGATGCGGTTCAGAAAACCAAACTCGCGATCGAATAGCAGCGGTAAGCCCGAGTTAAGTGCACCACTAAATGCGGTAAAGACAATAATTCCAGCGGCTAAAAACTGGATATAGGTTTGTCCTTCGCCGAACATACCTTCGGGGGCATAGCGAAACAACGCGCCAAATAAAGCCAACCACATCAGGGGCTGCAACACGCCTGCAATCAGGGTTGTAGGACGACGACGCAGTTGAATAAACCAACGTTTAGTCAGGGCAAGGGTTTCTTGGCGAAACTCAGCAGAAAAAAATCCTGGGTTGTCCGCGTAAGTCGTTTCGGGTAAATCGGTCACAACAGGTGAGGTTTGAGTCATGACTGCTAAATTCCTATCCAATCCATTAAGGTGAAGCTATCTAATATAGTCTAACTCTAGTGAAAGCGAATTCTAGAGATTGGTAACTGTTGAAATTCTCAGAATGGCAAATTGAGTCAATTGAATTTTATGCAGGATCTGCTTCTGGGGACTACAGTGCATCATTCCAAGCAATTTATAGGCTATTCAGGGTGAGATCTTACGTGCAAGAACCTTAGTGCAGGAACCTAAAAAATTCCTGTTGCTATATTAGTAACCAAGCTTGCCACTGAGCTAAGCTGCGTTAATCTACAAATTGTCAAAGGGTTTAGGAACATATTAAACATCATGTCTAAAATCAGTCTTTCTAGAACTATCAAGGCATTACAAGCCACAACATTGCTCTCCACGGTATTTATTCTGGCTACACCGATCGCGACATTTATTCCCTCAGTCGCAGCTCAAGAAGTCAAACAGAGTCGCGTGTTAACTGTGACAGGACAAGGCGATCGCTCCGTGCAAACCACAAGGGCAAGGGTTCAAGTGGCAGTGGCGGTAGAAGGGAAAACAGCGGAAGAAGTACAGGCAGATATTGCGCGCAAGACCAATCTCGTGCTTGCTAAATTGAAAGAACTACAGGTGGAAAAGCTACAAACCACGGGCATAAACTTAAGCCCCAAATATGTCTATGAGAATAATCGTCAACGGCAAGAAGGTTTTACAGGACAGAACAGTATCAGCTTTGTAACTTCGATCGAACGTTCGGGAGCGACACTCGATGCGATCGTAGCAGTGGGCGCAAACCGTATCGATCAAATCAGTTTTCTTGCTCCTGATGAAGCAATTAAGGCCGCACGCAATGGTGCATTACAGGATGCAGTGAAGGATGCTCAAGATCAGGCTAACGCCGTACTCAGTTCGCTTAACCTCAAAGCACAATCCATCCGCACAATTCGGATTGGCAATGAATCCTATTCCCCTCCAGTTCTGCTGAATCAGTCTACGTTTGCCAAAGCAGATGGAAATGTGACTTCGGTCGTGGGGGGCGAGCAAAAAGTTCAGGCTTCCGTTACGCTGGAAATCACTTACTAAATAATCGTGCTTGCAATTACAATTAGCTATTGACTATAGACATTGTAAAGGTTGTTTCAATTCGTAGCGCAGGCATCTTGCCTGCATCTTGCCACGTTCGCAAACAATTAAGGAGCGCTAAATTAGCTTTGACGATTATTTAATAGAACTAACGTTTTGCAAAGATCTTACGGGTGCGAAAGCTGACGTTTGAACCTTCGTTTGTTTGTTCGATCACCAATAGGGGTGTGGGTTTTGCTTTCTGATCCCAACTGATTACGGCAAGTTTGCCTTGAATTGTAGGTTGCCAATTCCTCGTACTCTCTGTGGCAATCATAAAGTTCTCTAGGGCGATCGCAATATCATTGATACTACTTTGGGCGCTTTGGGTAGGCAGTTTTGCCAACTTGATTTGGATGCGAAATAACACTCTTGCTTGGGAATTGTCGTGGTGATCGGGCATGTAATGGACATCAAACGTCACATCAACTTTGCGACTTCCTACTTTTTCTCTCTCTTCTCGTTTGAGGGGCATGATCGTGGGCGCAACTCTTTGGCGGAGATAGAGTTTGATCTGAGCCATGATCGTGTCTCGAAATTCTTCTTCATCCATACGCATACTCAGGTAATCGAGATTAAATTCTCTGGAATGGATGAGATCGGGATTGCGCTCTTGTTCTGAGATCGTATGAAGCGCGAACTTAAGTTTGCGAATGAGTTCGCTGTTTTTGAGCTTTTCTAGCTTCCTTTGCTCGTTAACTTGATGAAATTTAAAGTAGCCGAATATGCTGACACCGATCGCCCCAAACAGAAGAATGACTAATAACGACACGCCTGTGGGCGTTTGCAGCGATCGCATCAGATCTGCCAAATTTCCTATTTGCCCCATCGGTTGATTGGGGTTCACTGCAATGACTTCTTGTTTTTTTAACATAAGCGCCTTAAAAATGACAAAACAGGGGATAACCTCCCTGTTTAATTTGGCTCGGCATATGTTTGTACGCCGTATCTAAAATTTAGTATTCCCCCACTAGAGAAATTGATAGCATTTCGCTCAGGGTTACGTCATACGTATTAGGAGGGATTTTATTTAGGAACGCACGCATCGCAAGCCTGCAAAGATTTGGCGAACATAGGGATGATACCAATTGCGAAAGGTTGGACGTAATGCCCAAGGTTGTGTAGCTCGACTGCCCCCTTTAAGCACAAAATGCCGATCGTCAAAATAGGCGCTAGAGTAACCCGTATATGGAAACGGTGTAAATTTGGGATAGGGATGAAATAGGGTGGAAGTCCATTCCCAGACATTGCCGAGCATGGAGTGTTCGCGCTCCGCATTCAAATTCAAATAGTTTGCAGCCTTTTCCCACTCGGCTTCGGTTGGCAAGCGTTTTCCTGTAAATCTCGCATAGGCATCCGCTTCGTACCAGCTAATGCCACAAACTGGGTCAAAATCGTAACTGTTTTGCCAAGCATTCCAATAGAGGGGATGGACAATCTCTTCACCTTGCGCCAGAGTCGTTTGTAACCATTGCCAACCCGCCTCTGACCACCATTGCGACTGCTGATAACCGCCAGATTGGATGAATTCCCTATATTGAGCGCGGGTGATGGGATAGCGATCGATCGAATATGCCTCTAGATACACAGAATGAGGCGGAGATTCATTATCTAAGGCATCTAATCCTTCGTAGCCCTGCTGAAAGGAACCTGCTGGAATCTCGATCTCGTGATTCAGATTGGGAGTATCTTCGCTACTGAACGAAGAATTCCTGAATTCCAGTCTTGGGAATTGTGACTTTTCGGCTGATAAATCGTGGAGATGTAAAACTAAGGTAATTGTTTCGGCATGTTGGCTTTCATGTTGCAGTAACCAGCACCATAGACGTTCCTGTTGCCGAAATTGTTCGGGAGAAGCATCTTCTAGATAGAGAAATACGCGATCGCGCACGCAGTTGAGGTAATCGCAAATCTGTTCGAACGGAGGTAAATTATCTCGTTCCGCTTTAGGAAGACCATCGGCAGCAAACAAACGGTGAT
Organism: Tumidithrix helvetica PCC 7403; assembly: GCF_965232925.1. NCBI lineage: Bacteria > Bacillati > Cyanobacteriota > Cyanophyceae > Pseudanabaenales > Pseudanabaenaceae > Tumidithrix > Tumidithrix helvetica. The sequence goes on along the minus strand of NZ_CBDDRA010000026.1, from coordinate 57,682 downwards.
AGTGGGGAGCAATGGCTGGCAATCCAGCGGCTTTGTTAAGAATCCAAACAGACTCGATAAAGGCGATATGTCCGAGATGCCAACCGACTGGACTAAAATCAGGGTGTGCTTGGCGGCAAAATGTGGCGCGATCGATGCCCTCAAATAGCGACAGGGTGGCTTGGCGGCATTGTTGATACCATTGCTTAACCTGTGACTTGGTAAGTTGTCCAGACAGCAAGTAACTCTGAGATTTAAGCATGAATCCAAGCTTTGTTAGAGGTGTTACGAGGTTTTGTTACGGGATATATCAATCAATCCCCAGTGGTTGCTAAAATGTCATCTTAAAACAATGCCAAGTATGTCGTCGAGAGTTTAGAAATGTTAAAGCATCTCAAACAGCTAACCAAACAAGCGATCGCGCGCCTGATCCTCGTTGGTTTAGTTCTATTTGCCACCTGTCACCTGTTTACAGGAGCAGCGATCGCGCTTGAAGTCTATGACATCCCAAGTTTGGCGGAGATCGAGACAAAGAACGGTCAAACTTGGGTGATCGATGGTGCGGGCGTATTGAGTACCAGCACCGAGGCGGCTGCAACTAACCAGCTTAAAGATTTGGCAAAAGATACGGGACTGCAAGTCAGGTTTGTAACCGTAGATCGCATTGATTTTGGTCAACCTGTGGCGCAGTTTACAACAGAGTTGTTTGACAAGTGGTTTCCCACGGATGCCGATAAAGCCAACCAAGCCCTACTCCTGATTGCCACAGAGGATCATCGGACGGCTTTTCAAATAGGAGACAAGGTTAAAGCCTTACTAAACGAAGAGCAAGCTAAGAGTGTGGCACTGGAAACCATGTTCGTTCCCACTCAAAAGGCAAACTATAACCAAGCTGTCGCCGATGGAACCAATCGTCTCGCTCTCATTCTCACGGGTAAGCCCGATCCAGGACCTCCAGCGATCGTTGAGGAAAAAGGCGAGACCAGTAATTACACCAAAGCCGAGGACACTGATATTGGTGGTTCTACCGTGCTTGTGATCGTTCTCTTAATTGCCGCTACGATCATTCCTATGGTTACCTATTACTGGTTCCAAAATCAGTCGTAACAACCTAGAGATAAAGAATTGAGGTGTGGCGATCGCGTTCGATGGATAGGATCGTATTCTCCTCAAAGGGTTGCCATGCCGCATTCTCAAACAATGGCTCAGAAGCAACAATCGCCGCATTAGGAAGGCGCGAATCTTCCTTTAGCCAATAGAGCGATGGCGCAGGGGAATGGGTAGCACAGCGCGAAGCAACCAGTTGAAGACCGTTACTAATTACCACGTTTAGGGAAGCCGATACGCCAAATTCTCTTGCCCAAATCAATATCTGGATCAAAGTCTTTTGCAACGCTTCAGCTAAATTTTCTTTACCTAAAAGCTCTAGATTTGACAAGAGCAACGCGAAGATATGCTCAGAGTCGGTTGTGCCGTGAATGCCCTGATAAAACTGGTCGCTAAGTTGGTTGCGAATCGGACGATAAAGCGATCGCCGAAAATTATCGATAAAGCCATTATGAATGCAGAGAATTTGTTCGTGGCGAAAGGGCTGACAATTGCTCAAGTCCACGGCGAGTCCGGGGGTGGCACTACGCACATTCGCTAGTACGCAACCCGACTCAATATAGCGACTCAGGTGGGGCAGGTTAATGTCATTCCAAATCGGTAAGGTGTTTTTGTAGATATAGGGCTCGGTAGCATATTGGGCTGAGTGCTGGTCAGCATGATGAGCGTGATACCAACCAATGCCAAACCCATCTGCATTTAAAAGCCCTGCGGTCATTTCGCGAGGCTGATAACTCTGTACGATGAGAGAATGCTCGGGAGCCTCTAACACATTGGTTAGCAAGGTAGGTTGGCCAAAGTAGCCAAGTAAGCGACACATGAGGTATTTACTAAATTTGGAAATATTTCGACAGATCCTCGTTTATTAATAAGCGATCGCCGAGTATACAAGTGTAGCGAGTTTTGCCAAAAACTTGGGACTTGATGCGTGAGTGGAAATGATTAGTTTCAGCTTTGCCCAACCGACCGAGACAGGCTCAGGCGAGGTCAAAATCGCTCAACCACCTACAGGGTAGACATTGCGGGGAATTAGCCTATTTTTTGTGCCACATGAAAAGCTGAAACATAAGATAGCGAAAGGCGATCGCCGCAGTTTTTTTCTAATTCTGTTCTTAACCCTTCAAACAGAGTATTTCTGGTTTCGGGCTTTAACACGATGTAGGCAGATGATGCCCTTCATCCAATTTGCTAACTCATTCGTATATCAAATAAGTAAACCCTGAGAGGATTACTCCACATTAACTTTTTGGAATGAGAGCTTACAACGATGAACTACAGATTTCTTGGACTTATTGCTGGTTTGGCTGTGACTGCTGGAATTGTTTCATGTTCTGCTACCCCCACCTCCCAAGCAACTTCCGCAACTCAGTCCACTCCAGCCACCAAGCCTGCTGATGCCATGAAAAGCGATGCCATGAAAGATAAAACTAGCGTAGAAACTAATACAAAAGCCAGCACAAAATCGAGAACTGGAAGTTTTGTAAGTGCAGAGCATACTACTATCGGCAAGGCTAGTATTGTTCAAGAAAATGAAACTTATTTTATTGAGCTTGATGAAGGTTTTAAGACATCAGAAAATGGACCAGATCTATTTGTGATTTTGCATCGATCGCCAAATATTCTGAAAATATCCCAACCACCTGATTATGCGATCGCTGAGAGTGATTATACAATAATTGCTCCTCTCAAAAGTTTCAATGGTAAACAGCGCTACGAGATTCCAAAAAATGTTCAACCAGATAGTTACAAGTCTGTAGCAATCTGGTGTCGTAAGTTTAACGCTACTTTTGGTTTTGCCCCTTTGTCTTGAGGCTTTGTCTTGGGGCTAATACTATATCGCGGTTTTCAAGAAATCTCGGACAAAACCAAAAAAAATGGAAGTATATAGATCCCTGTCTTCGCTGGATTTTCCCTGAATATAGTAATACTTCTGCGATCGTTCTCGGACTCCTTTGCTGCCCGCCATAACTCCACTGGGAATCGATTGAGAAACTTAGCAAGGTTTGTCACAAAAGTTTGTCACAGTGGAGCTGGTCTATTTATCGTAATTGTAGCTGTTTATCTTTATAGGCGGGGATTCACCCCCAATGCCTACAAGCTTACTGTCACGGCAATCAATACCATCACCACAACCATAAACATGGCGGTAAAGATTGTATTGACAATATGACGTTGCGATTCGGCTGTAGCTGGATCTTCCTCGGTAATCTTGGGAAGAATAGCGTAGTTGTTGAGCAGACCCGTTTCATCCATCGTGTAGCCAAGGGGCAGATGCTCTAGAGGTATTTCGCTTTCTGTGTGAATTTCAGCAGAGAGTGGTTCAGAGCCAGCAATAGGACGATCTGCTTCTGCAATTTCTTGAGGTTGCATCGTAAGCATATTCATTTCCCTCTCAGTTCTATACGAAGATTATAGCACGCTCCCCACCAATTCTCATGTTAATAAATGTATGCAGGAAGTAGGTTTCAGCGTATTTCAGGGTTTGGCTTTGAACGAGGGAATAGGCGTTGATTTAAAGGAATATGGAATGGGCAGAACGAAATCATTCAGGCAAGACTGAGTGCATCCAAATTGCAGCTTGCGTGCGATCGCGCAGTCCTAATTGACCGAGAATATTGGTGATATTGTTCCTTACGGTTTTCTCGGAAATATAGAGGGCATCGGCAATTTCTTGATTGTTAGCTCCCTTGGCAATCAACTTTAAAATTTCCTGCTCTCTGGGTGTCAGTTTCGAGAAGTTTGACGGAGGGTTTGTCGCAACAGATGACGGACTCGTTAGGAGCTTACTGGCAAGACCGGGAGCCAATTGCGTATAGCCTTTTTGCACGAGACGAATTGCTTGGGTGAGTTCCTCAAAGGGCGTGTCTTTGAGCAGGTAGCCCGCAGCGCCAAACCGCAGTGCCTCCGTGATATAGTCGCGATCGTCGAAGGTGGTGAGAATCAGTACCTTGACCTCGGGGAACCGTTGCGAAATTTCTCGCGTAGCCGCCACGCCATCCATTTCTGGCATCCGCACATCCATGAGTACGACATCGGGTTGGAGAGATTCTACAAAAGCGATCGCTTCGCGACCATTTTTGCCTTCGCCCACAACTTGTAGCTCGGGGTCAGACTTGAGCAAAGCTCTCATGCCTCGCCGAATTAAATCTTGGTCGTCAATCAGCAGAATCCGAATCATAGGGGTTACTATAAACGCTAAAAGAGCTGTCTAGTGGGAACTGGGCAATAATCTGGCATCCCGATCCCAATGCCGCAATTATTTCAAAAGTACCATCTAAAGCACTCGTTCGTTCTCTCATACCTTGCAACCCAAACCCTGTAATGTTTTGGCTCAAGTCAAACCCTTTGCCGTTATCCCGAATGGTTAGTTGCAGATTGGGTGTGCATTGGAAGCAAATTTCTACTTCTGTGGCAGCGGCATACTTGCGGATATTCGTAAGGGCTTCCTGTGTAATGCGGTACAGAGCTGTCTGAAGCTCATGGGGAATTGGCTTAAAGGATAGATGGCAAATGGGTGAAATGCCCGTAGAACGGTGAAAATCTTCGATCAGAGAACCCAAGGATTCTTTCAGCGATCGCCCTTGGAGGGGATCCGATCGCAGGGTCGCTACGGACTGCCGCACTTCCTGTAAAGCGATTGCGCCTAGTTGTTTTGCCTCGACGATCAGATCCTCTGCTTCTTTGAGATCGGAGTGGAGCAATCTCAAAGCCGCTTCTAGATACAAATTGAAGCCTGTGAGAGAATGTCCGAGGGAATCGTGAATTTCGCGGGCAATACGGTTCCTTTCTTGGACTGTGGCTAACTCCTCAACCTTCAAAGCATAGTCGCGCAAACGAGTATTCGCGACGATCAGTTGTTCTCTGCTTTTGCGTTCCGAAAGAATCGCATCGACGAGTAATTGTAAAAACAGCACGATCAAGCCAAACATCAAGAAAAAACCCACCCAAAAAATCCCCATTTGGTCGGGGGCAATTTTAACCACGAGTCCTTGTGTATACAGCCGATGGGCTTGACCGAGAATGGCAGCAATAAAGGTTAGCCCCGTGACAATCGAACGCGATCGCCCCTCTAATAAAACGCAGTTACGAATGACTAAAACAATAAACAGCAATTGAAATAGCTGGATATGCCCCCAAAATATCATGCATAGAATTAACCCGAACTCAAAGCTAAGCAATAGCAATTTATGCAGCGATCGCTGGGGTAATATCCTTCCCATTAGCCACAAAGTCCCTAATCCCAAGCCATTCGCGATTGTAAGCATACTGACCCCATTCAAGGTAGCCATCCAGACTTGCGCGATCGCGACAATGCCTAACAAAATCCACTCCAAAATTAATAATAGGCGCAGAGGCGAAGCTTGAGAATGTAGTTTCATCGTAAGTAAGAGAATCGTATATTTCACTTTACTGCTCGAACGAGCGGGATGCCAAGATGTTTGTTTGAGGTTGGGACATTTGTCCTGACAGAGCGGGACATATATCTCTGGCGATCGCTGGGTATTGCTTCTAAATTGTTGACATGAGATGAAATCAAGGAGCGAACGCGATGAAAAAGCAATGGATGGCAATGATTGCAAGTGGTTTGATTGGAACCACCCTTTTTGCAATTCCCCCAGCCCAAGCTGACACGAATTCTTTAACGAAAATGTTTCCTGTTTTGGTGGGGATTCAACTCACACCCGCACAGCAAGCGCAGCTAGAAGGACTCAGCGATCGGGCAATGCCGCAGATCCTAAACCTTCTCTCTTCAGAGCAACAGGCGCAATTTAAAGCGGCTCTAGCAGAAGGGAATGGCATAGGACGAGCGATGATGTCACTCAATTTGTCGATGTCTCAAAAGCTAAAGTTACGGAATATCGCTCAATCCTTGCGATCGCAACTCACCACAATTCTCACTGACGAACAACAACAGCAATTGACGCAGAACCTGCGCTCGCAACTACAAGGAAATCATTAGGTCAAAAACTATGAAAATGCACGCACTTAGCCTGATTATGACGGTCGGATTGGCATTAACAGGATTGAACCAAGCCGCCTTTGCTGGAACCACCACACGCACAGGGGTGAATGGTAAAACTCAAACAACTAACCGTACCTATGGTAATGGACAACAGACTACTACACGTACAGGTGTGAATGGCAATACTCAAACAACTAACCGTACCTATGGTAATGGACAGCAAACCACTACGCGCACGGGTGTGAATGGTAATACCCAAACCACCAATCGTACTTATAGTGACGGACAACAGACCACTACGCGCACGGGTGCGAACGGTAATACTCAGACAACTACTCGCACCTATAGTGACGGGCAGCAAACCACTACGCGCACAGGTGTGAACGGTAATACTCAGACAACTACTCGCACTTATTGATTGTTATCCGTTTCACTCATTTCTAAGAGATTCAGGTTATTAGGGGAGAGTAGTTTTACTCTCCTCTCTAAATTTTATCCATTGCTAACTGCTGAATAATTATGGAACATTTAATTTATTCAAGGATTTACCCAGTTTTAGGAATCTTGATCTTAGTCGAAGCCTTGCTACTCATGCGCAGTGGTAAGTATCGCCATTCTTGGCAAGAGAGCGTGGCATCCCTAGGCGTATTTATCGGACAACATCTCACGAACATGGTGATGAAGGTGGTGCTAGCAGGAATCTTTATCGTGATATGGGAACATCGTCTATGGACAGTTCCGCTGAATACTTGGTGGGGGTTGCCCTTATTGTTTTTTGGTATTGAATTTTTCTACTATTGGCATCACCGCTGCGCCCATAGGGTGCGATGGCTTTGGGCAACCCATGCCGTTCATCATTCCACAAAGCATTTTAATTTGTCTGCTGCCTATCGGTTAGGCTGGACAGGAGTTATATCAGGTAATTTCCTCTTCTTTTTGCCCTTGATTTGGCTGGGATTCCATCCGATTGCGGTTACCACAGGACTAGCCTTCAATTTGGTTTACCAATTTTGGATTCATACCGAAATTGTGCCTAAGTTGGGATTTTTAGAATGGGTGCTGAATACGCCCTCGCATCATCGCGTTCACCATGCCTCCAATCCTGAATATATCGATCGCAACTATGGGGGTGTTTTGATCCTGTTCGATCGCCTATTTGGTACATTTACCGAGGAGCAAGCAGCGCATAAACCCATCTATGGCTTAACGCACTCGCTGCATACCTATAATCCACTCAAAATCGCATTTCACGCTTGGATTAGTCTCTTTCAAGATTTATGGAATGCCCGCACTTGGAAAGGTCGGCTTGATACTATTTTTGGAGCACCTAAGTAAGGTAGTTAGCAATCTACCGTTTGCGCCTAACCTATTCACGAGCAACTGTATGCGATCGCGATCGCACATTTACATTAGATTTATCACAGGAATAGAGCGCGAACCATCACCCCCAGATCTTCGTCAATCTTAGATATTAAATACAGTCAGGTAGACCTAGTCAGTCTAAATTCCATATCTTAAGGCTTGGTGAAATTATGCTTATTATCTTAAATACTGAAATCGAGCCAGTTTTCAATGTCTCTACTCCTTGGGGTGAGGAAAAATTGATTTACTTGCTAGAACATATGTACGTTCGGACTGAAACGTACAAACGCATTGAGGATGCGATCGCAGATTGCCAAAGAGATCTACATTCAGGCTTTAACTCAGTTGTCGTCAAAGAAAAAGAAGGCGCTAGCCTTTGGTGCGTCTTACCCAAGATGGTAAATGTCGATCTTCACAAGATGACTACGGCATTAGATAAACAGGAAACGATCGCCCTCGAATCAGCCTCTCCTGCCAAAAGAACCAAGTCTTGGTTAAATCTCGTCATGCATCTAACCCAAAATCCCAACGATCTAATGGCTGTGCATTAGCAAACTCAAGTTAGACTGGATTAGGAAATCATGTCTATTGTCATCATGCATTCAACTTCAGCCAGTTTGCCCGACTCTTTAGATCGCATTGTCAAGCGTTTTCAAAGGCTAGCTGATCCCAAGCAACGCTACGAGCAGCTAATCCTTTACGGAAAAAAACTTGAGGCATTTCCCGAAAAAGATAAGACCCCAGGCAATAAAGTACCAGGGTGTGTTTCTCAGGTTTATGTCACTGCCAGTTGGGATGAAAATCAAAGAGTCGTATTTCAGGGAGACTCAGATGCTCTGATCAGTAAGGGTTTTGTGGGTTTGTTAGCGATCGGCATGAATGGGCTAACCCAAAAAGAAATTGAGCTACTTTCGCCAGACTTTATTAAAGACACGGGCTTAGCCGTAAGCCTCACTCCTTCCCGCGCCAATGGCTTTTATAATGTATTCAAAACCATGCAGGCAAAAGCTGCTGGCTTAGATTTACCCAATTTGTCTTAAGTATTTCTAACGATAAAAATTCCCAAAAAAGTGGCAAATAGGCAGAGGATGACGCTTAGAGAAACATAGAGAAATAGGGTGAGGTAGTCACCACTCTCAAAAAGTGAATTGTTTTCATAGGCAAAAGAAGAGAATGTCGTAAATCCTCCACAAAAACCTGTGGCAAGCAGCAAGCTCAAAGCTGGACTTAAGCGATATTTTGCCACGAGAGCATAAATTACGCCAATGAGAAAACATCCCAAAATATTCACGAAAAAAGTCCCCAATGGGAATGTAAGTTCAAATTGGCGACTAATCGTTTTACTAAGCAAAAATCGCGAAACACTCCCAAATCCTCCTCCCAAGAAAACGATGAATATCTGGCGCATGATGTTTGTCGAGTAAATCGTTGTTAAAATTGCAGTGAAATCATTCTCTCCTGCAAACTTTAATCCATGCCTGCTATTAGTCCCGCGATCTCTTTAGTTTTTCCAGAATTTCAAACCCATGCCACGATGGTAGGACTGATTGCAATTTTTGCGATCGCGCACAGCGGTCTAGCAGCTTTACGGATGCGGGGCGAAAAATTGATTGGGGCTAGGGCATATCGGGTGATTTTTGCACTCGTCAGCTTACCCCTCGCATCAATCTTGCTGATTTATTTCTTTAATCATCGCTATGACGGCATCCAACTCTGGCAAGTGCAAGCTGTACCGGGCATCAACCCTTTGGTCTTGGTCGTATCCGCAATTTCTTTTTTGTTTCTCTATCCCTCCACATTCAATCTGCTCGAAGTAGCCGCGATCGCAAAGCCACAGGTTCACCTACATGAAACGGGAATTATTCGCATCACCCGCCATCCACAGATGGTTGGACAAATTATTTGGTGTGTTGCCCATACACTCTGGATTGGGAGCAGCTTTATGGTAGTAACTTCCCTTGCGCTGATCTTGCATCATCTTTTTGGTGTGTGGCATGGCGATCGCCGTTTGCTGGAACGATATGGCGATGCTTTTGAGGAACTGAAACAGCGAACTTCTGTATTTCCATTTCTGGCGATCGCGCAGGGACGCCAAACCTTTGAATGGAAAGAATTCATCCGCCCTGCCTATATTGGTGTAATTATTGCCGTAGTTCTATTTCGCTGGCTGCACCCGATCGCAATTAATGCCTTTGCCAACATCCCTTGGTAGTCGTCTAAAAGTTCAGGTGGGATAAACTTCAGGCGGGATTTAGCTCGGCAGTAAGATTTTTAATTGCTGCAATCAATTCGGGTACGGAGGATGCCGCCCAATCTAGTTCGGCCCTGCGTCCGACTTGCAGTTGGGCGTGCAGGCTAAACTCCTGCGGGTAGCCCGTTACCTCCACGCGAATCATTTCGGTGGCAGCCGTACAGGTGAGCTTCTCGCGATCGCTTAGCTCTGTTTCCATGTGTGTCATCGTATCTGCAAGCTGCAAACTCAGCCGACAAAAATCGCGCAGTTCCTGACCCGTGAGTTCGATCGCCCAGCGATCGCCACCCACCAAACCTTCAAAAACCTCTGCCTCAGATTGCCAACCAAGTCGCCAGCCCGCACCACTTGCCATGCGTTTTGGCATTCGTTTGAATCTATAAATCTAGTCGCTATACATTTAATCGCTAAGACTTAATCGCTAAGTCTGAGGGGGCGATCGCCTTTAAATAGGGTACTTCCAGATTCTCCCCCCTTAATTCAAGGGGGGCTGGGGGGATCTAAACCTAATCGCTCAAAATTTCTGGTTGGGTCATTTCATCAGACATCTCAATAATGGCTCTGAGAATTGGTTTCATGGCGTGATCGTCGTAATCGTCAATTTCTTCGTAACGTCTGAGCTTGGCACGATTGGCGACCTGCACCGTAATACGGTAGCGATTAGAAGCTTTACCTACCAAATCTTCTACACGACGAGTAATCTGAGCTGAGTCAACAATGTAGCGTTTTGCCATAACGAGTTTGTCTGTCTAAGTTCTGGTTTATGAGTTCGAGTCGATTTTGCCTAGTGCGCCCTTAAACAAATATTCAGTTAAAAAGCAACAGTCAGCCTGTCTAGTTTACCTTGATTCTCAAGTTGTATTGCTTAGAATTATAGGTCATCAGTATTTATACCTAAAGACATATCAAAATATCTGCCAAGCTGTAAATATTGATACTAGTTATTCGGTAAGATTGTTAAGACAGTCTAAAAAATATTTAATATAACGTAAGGATTTTTCTATGGCGAAGCAAACTTTAGCGTCTTTAAACTCTGCGGACTTGGCTGGTAAGAAAGTGTTGGTCAGAGTGGACTTTAACGTACCTCAAGATAAAGTAACTGGTGCAATTACCGACGATACCCGCATTCGCGCTGCATTGCCCACAATTAACTATTTGACTGAAGCTGGAGCCATAGTAATCCTCACCAGTCACCTCGGCAGACCTAAAGGTGTGACTGAAAATTTGAGACTCAACCCGATCTCCGCACGTCTGTCAGAACTTCTCGGTAAGCCCGTAGCCAAGACCGATGATTGTATTGGCGATGCCGTAGCCGCAACCGTCGCTGGTCTGAGCAATGGCGATGTTGTCTTGCTTGAGAACGTACGCTTTTATCCTGAAGAAGAAAAGAACGACCCTGAGTTTGCACGTAAGTTAGCATCAGTTGCTGACATGTATGTTAACGATGCCTTTGGTGCCGCCCACCGCGCCCATGCTTCTACAGAAGGTGTCACCAAATATCTCAGCCCCTCCGTCGCAGGTTTCTTGCTCGACAAAGAGTTGCAGTACTTGAGTGGTGCGATTGATACGCCCCAACGTCCTCTGGCAGCGATCGTCGGTGGTTCTAAGGTTTCTAGCAAAATCGGTGTGATTGAAGCTTTGCTCGGTAAAGTCGACAAGCTTTTGATCGGCGGTGGCATGATCTTTACCTTTTATAAAGCCAGAGGCCTTGCCGTAGGTAAGTCCTTGGTCGAAGAAGACAAGCTCGAATTGGCAAAATCTCTCGAAGAAATCGCCAAGCAAAAAGGCGTACAACTGCTTTTGCCTACCGATGTTGTCGTAGCTGATAACTTTGCCCCTGATGCCAACTCCCAAACCGTCAGCATTGACAATATTCCCGATGGTTGGATGGGCTTAGATATTGGACCTGACTCGCTCAAGGTATTCCAAGAAGCCTTGGCTGATTGCAAGACCGTAATTTGGAATGGCCCAATGGGTGTATTTGAGTTTGATAAATTTGCAGCAGGTACAGACGGAATTGCCCACACGCTTTCTGGTCTAACTGGTTCAGGCACGATTACGATCATCGGTGGTGGTGACTCTGTAGCGGCTGTTGAGAAAGTTGGCGTAGCCGACAAGATGAGCCACATTTCTACAGGTGGTGGTGCCAGTCTCGAACTCCTAGAAGGCAAGGTACTTCCTGGTATCGCTGCTTTAAATGACGCTTAGTTTGCCGTCGGTATCTAGATCGATAGTGAGATAAATAACGAATCGGGGGGATTGGGATGGAAGTCTCAGTCCCCTCTCTATTTCAGCTATCATAACGTGGGTTCGGGTTATTGATTGTTTCTAGACCACATAAGGCGTACTAGTTTAAAACCTACCACTTTTTATAGGGTAAAAACTTTCCATTCATAGTGATCTTTACGCGATCGCCTTTTGGATCTTCTACCTTATCGACATCCAGTGTAAAGTCGATTGCACTCATAATGCCATCCCCAAACTTCTCTTGGATGACATCTTTGAGGGGCATCCCATACACCTGCATAATTTCATAAAATCGGTAGATCAGCGGATCGGTCGGCACAATTGGCCCCAAGCCTTTGACAGGACAGGCTGTTAATTCTGACACCAGATCTAAGCTCAAGCCCAATGCCTGGAGAATTTTGATTGCCTCATCTTCCGATGCGGTTCCTTGTCGGTAAAAAATTGCCGCAACGCAAACTTCATCAAGACCTAGCATCGTTTCAAAGTCAGCAAAACTGAGCCCTTTGATTTTCTTGGCAGCAAGTAACTTTGCAGTGATTTCTGGTATTCCAACGTTAGACATAATCATTCCTCATTATTTTCTAAAATTTTTCAATTGCACTCATTTCGCGCATTAGATGCTGTTCCATTTCTGATTTGAGATCGTGATAGCCAGGATACCGATCGAGATCTTCACGTTGGCGCGGACGCGGGAAAGGAACATCTAATACTCGAGCGATCGTGGCAGCAGGTCCCTTGGTCATCATCACAATTTTGTCTGAAAGCAATAAGGCTTCATCAATACTGTGGGTGATCAGAATCGCCGTTTTCTGCTTTTGCTCCCAAATACGGGCTACTTCATTTTGCAGGAACCCTCGAGTAAGCGCGTCAAGTGCACCAAATGGCTCATCCATTAACAAGATTCTGGGATTAATTGCTAATGCTCTGGCAATCCCTACACGTTGCTTCATCCCACCCGACAATTCATGGGGATGCTTTTTTTGCGCGCCCTGTAAGTTAACCAGACGGAGTTGCTCGTAGACGATTACTTCTCGATCGAATTGAGACATTTGAGGATAGACCGTAGCGATCGCAAAATCAATATTCTCCTCAACCGTCATCCAAGGCATAAGAGCGTAGTTTTGGAAAACCACTCCGCGATCGGGACCAGGTTTTTTAATCAATTTATTGTCAAGCACGATCGAACCAGTAGTTGGCTTTGATAAGCCTGCAATAATATTGAGTAAAGTAGATTTGCCACATCCAGAAGTACCAATAATCGAAACAAAAGTATTCGACTCTATTTCTAAATTGATATCTGCGATCGCAACATAATCAGGGGTAGTACGCTTGAGAATTTTATCGATCGCCGAGCTTCTGCCAGGGTAAACCTTGGAAACACCCTGAATGGAAAGATGGGGTATTGCACTGGTTGCAGTCGATTTAAATTCCATTATGATGCCCTCTGTCCAAAAGAGACCCAAGTTTGCAAAAGGCCAAATAATCGATCCAAAATCAGCCCTACTAAGCCAATCACAAAAATAGCGGTGATAATACTACTGATTTTCAAGTTATTCCATTCATTCCACACAAAGTAGCCAACTCCACCACCAAGGATGATTTCTGCCGCTACGATTACAAGCCAAGCAATGCCAAAGCTAATGCGTAAACCAGCAATAATATTGGGGGCAGCCGCAGGCAATATCACCTTATAGATGGTTCGCCAACGGGAAGCACCTAATGTACGTGCGACATTAATATAGGCTGGATCCACATTACTGACTGCAAACTTCGTATTTGCTAGGGTAGGCCAAACGCTTGTGATTGCAATGATAAACAGAGCTGTTCGCTCCGAATCACGCATCAAAGCTAGCCCTAATGGCAGCCATGCCAGTGGAGAAACAGGACGCAGAATCTGAATAAATGGATCGATCGCTTTAGATGCAATAGGTGATAAGCCCGTAATCACACCGAGGGGGACAGCAATCGCAGAGCCAAGCAAAAAACCTGTAACCACTCGTTTCAGGCTTGTGAGTAAAAGCAACCCAAGCCCCTGATCGTTGGGCCCATCGTAAAAGAAAGGATTAGTGAACCAAAACCAAGAGTCTTTAAGGGTTTGACTTGCCGAAGGCATAATCGGCAGAAAAATTTTACGCTCTACGCCCAATTCCCAAACAACTAAAAATACCAACAAGATCGCTAAAAACAGCAAAAATGCTTTTTGGTTAATCGAGAGTCTAAAAGACTGTGATTGAGAGATCATAATCAAGTTACACCTTATATTTCTTGATTTGCTCATCTACATAAGTCCCAGGAGTCTTGGGATCGAATGAGTCATATTTCAGCTTCTCAATCCGTTCTAGTTCAGTAGGGGGAGTTTGCCCTAACTCTTTTTGCAGTTCTGCCGATACTTCTGTGAGAAAGATATCCTTGGCGATCTTGTCATAGTTGGCTTTATCTTTCGGCATCAAGTCCCAGCGTACCAATTGCGATGAAATCCATTTAGAAAAGCTCTTCCAAGGATAGGGATCGAAACCAATGCGATTGGGAAAATCTTGCGTATTCCCCAATCCATCTTCAAACTTGCCAGTTAGTACTGCCTCAACCACAGGTAAGGGTTGGTTGAGATATTTACGCTCAACCAAAGCGGCTGCAACTTTTTGGCGATTGGCTGGGTTATTTGCATAACCACAAGCATCAATAATCGCTTTGTTTACGGCTCTAAATGAGTTAGGATTTGTGTCGATCCATGACTGACTGGCGGCAAAAGCACAGCAAGGATGTCCATCCCATAAATCTTTACTCAGCATGTGAATATAGCCTACTTTCTCAAACACTGCTCTTTGATTGAAAGGATCGGGCATTAGCATGGCATCAATTTCGCCAGCAGCCATTTTGGCAACACTATCAGGTGGTGGAACAGGAGAGATTTGCACATCCTTATCAGGATCGAGTCCGCCAGCGGCTAGGTAGTAGCGGATTAACATATTGTGCATTGAGAAGGGGAAAGGCACACCGATCTTAAAGCCTTTGAAATCTTTAGCCTCTTTGACTTTGTCTTTATGTTTTAAAGCAATCGTAATTGCTTGACCGTTAATGTTCTCAATGCTCGCTAGCTTGATTGGAAAAGATGCGGAGCCAACACCTAAAGTAATCGCAATTGGCATGGGGGAAAGCATATGATAAGCATCTAGCTCACCTGCGATCGCCGAATCTCTTACCGCCGCCCAATTAGGCATCTTTTTTAAGACCACTTTCAGCCCGTATTTATTGTAAAAGCCCAATGGTTCAGACATGACAATCGGAGTGGCGCAGGTAATAGGAATAAATCCAATCGTTAGGTTAGTTTTCTCTAATTTAGTTGGTGTGGCGCTGTTAGTGTTTGAAATTTCGGTGGGAGGAGTAGAATTATTGCAGCCAGACATCCCCACGATTGCGGCGGCTACCACCACTCGTTGGAGAAACTGGCGACGGCTGAACTCTCCATTGCGAATCGTATTGCTAAAGAATTCTGAAGCATGGACACCAAAGGCAGCTGCCATTGCTCGATCTAAGCCTCCCGCCTCGGTGAGAAGCTCTCGTAAAAACTGTTCTCGAACTGGATTGCCACCACCAATTTGTTGTAGTAACAGTGCTTCTTTTAACTCAACTTCTGTAAGGGTTTTGGCTAGATCTAAGGTATGAGGTTTGTAGGTTCCCATCTCGATCAAATCATCGATCAAATCTGGAGGCGATTGTGGCATACTTTCCAAAAATCCCCAGTGATCTTGAGGCATATGATCTCCGCCACAAGAACATTGGGCAGTATCTGCTAAATCGGTTGAAGACACCCTAATGGAGACTGGCATAAAGAAGTACCTTTCACGAATTAAGTACGTAGAACTGACTTGACTAGCAGTACTTGCGATCGCATTGCTTGAAAGTCATGTGTGTAAGCTATCACGCTCTTTACTAAACCCTATAGCAATATATATCGCAAAAATAGGACTTTCTTTCGATCTCCTTCACGTCCGAACTTTGGCTCTAGATTAGCTAGCAGCCATTGAGTTCCGCCAAACTTGGGGAGAGATACTGTGAATCTGCTTAAATTGACGCACAAAGTAGCTAGTATCTGGATAACCAACGATCGCTGCAATTTGATGAATAGACTGAGAGGTTGTGATTAATAAAGTACGTGCTTGTGTCATTCGTCTCTCTGTAACCCAACGTTTAACAGTTCGTCCAGTTTGGGACTGCACGAGATTAGTTAAATATGCTGGGGAATAGCCAACAGCTTCAGCAATATCACTAAGACTTATTGGTTGGTTGTAGTTTACTTCGATAAATTGAAATACCTGAGCAAGTTTTGGGCAATGGGGAAAGATTGTCTTGGTATTTGTGGGTAGAGACTCATAGCTAGATGATGTTGTGCTTGTCTGCGTTACACCTAAATGCCAAGATTTAATGGTTTCATGTCGCCTCAGTCGTGTGGTAATTGCCGATAAAAATTGTTCGACCGTACAGGGTTTTGTTAGATAATCATCTGCTCCTAGCTCCATACCTCTTCTCAAGTCTGCCATTGTGACTTTAGCGGTCAGAAAAATAAATGGAATCTTTGCTGTGGAAGCCTGCTGATGGAGTATTGAAAGCACACTGTAGCCATCCGAATCAGGCATCATAATGTCACAAACAATCAGATCGGGTAGATGCAATTTTGCCAGCTTTATACCCATAGCAGCACTCTCGGCCCCCAGAGCCTCAAATCCTTCAAGGGTTAAGCATTTGAGGAAAATATCCCTAGTTTGCGTTTCGTCTTCGATGATTAAAATCTTGTGCATCTTGCCCTCTAACGCCCGCAATCTTCGCAAAATTGCTGTAGGAGATTTTGGACTGTATTCTAAAAAATCTATTACTCTTGATAATCGGTTTAAGCTATTGTTTGTGGTGTAAAGGGCTACAGTATTGCTGTAAATAAACTTAAGAATCACCCTGAAACTCTAACCTTCAAAGCGATCACTTAACTTTCGCGAAGTCATAAATTCTGTAAAAACGCTAGCTTGACTATGGGACAAATTCATCGATTGCTATACGAACTTGGCGATCCATTGCCAATTCATCACAGATTCCCATCTGACTATCCAACTTTTGGCTCCTGCAACTTGGATGATATAGAGATAGAAGTCCATAGACTTCATTCCCAGAGCCTCTATGCTGAGGTGGAGGACTTCTTTCAGTACTATCCAAAGTCCATAGGTGTGCTGATTACAGAAGCGCAGTCCAACTCAACCTCTAAGCTTGTCGCCATGATTTCTCGCGATCGCTTTGCGGAATGGCGATCGCAACCACAATGGCAGCAGGCACTCGATCGACCTATCCATTCAATTAAAGCATGGTGGCAAGAGTCCCTAAACTATTTGCAAATCGACGCTCAGTTGAGACTCCAAGATGCTATTTCCCTGCTCTTAGATCGCCCAACTCACCAGATACAGGAGCCAGTAGTTATCCACAAGCAAACAGGGGATAGTTTAGTCAATCCCATTCGGTTGTTTGCAGCTCACACAAGCTTGACACAGTCAAAACAAGCAATCTACCAAACAAACCAAGATGTCGAGAATCTGCGACGGCAGCATCAACTCATCCTGAATGCCGTGGGAGAAGGAGTGTATGGGGTTGACCTAAGCGGTAAAGTCACCTTTGTCAACCCTGCGGCGGCTCAAATGATTGGCTGCGCTCTACAAGACCTGATCGGCAAATCGATGCACCAAGTTCTACATCACTCTAAAGCTGACAGAACTCCATATCCCTTAGAAACTTGCCCGATCTATGCTGCTTTTCAAGATGGCATCATCCATCGTGTTGCTGACGAAGTATTTTGGCGCAAAGATGGAACGAGTTTTCCTGTGGAGTACATCAGTACACCGATGCGTAACGACCAGGGACAATTAATTGGTGCAGTGGTTGCCTTTCGTGACATTACAGAACGTAAATGGGCTGAGGCTGTTTTGCATCGAGCCAATGAAGAGCTAGAGAAAATTGTAGGAGAGCGAACCTCCGAACTTTATGAAGCGAATAAAGAGCTGAGGGAATTGAGCGAACTGCGATCGCGAATGGTATCGATGGTTTGTCACGAGTTTGGCAATCCTCTCAATAATATTTTGTTCTCAGTTTCATCTTTGGAACGATATCAGGAGCAGCTATCACTAACCGAAAAACAAAGCTATATCTTTGGGATTAAAGAAAATGTGGAACGGATGGTTCAAATGATTGATGCGATTTTGAGCATTGGTAAAGTGGAAGCTAAAAATATCCAAGTTCATCCCTGTCGCTTCGATCTAATCGAGTTTTGCCACCATTTAATTTCTGAAATTCAACAGGATTCTACAAGCAATCGGATTGAATTGATTAGTCGGGCTAAACATCTATTTGTGAATGTGGATAAACATTTACTGCGATCGATTTTGGTCAATATTCTGTCTAATTCATTGCGCTATTCAGAAGAACATCTTTCAATCCAATTTAAATTGCAACGAAAAAAACAATTGCTAGTGTTTCAAGTTAGAGATCGAGGCATTGGTATTCCGTCTGAGGATTTACCTTACTTATTTGAACCTTTTTACCGAGCTTGCAATGTTAGTAATATTCCTGGTAGTGGTTTAGGTCTCCATATTGTAAAACGTTTTGTAGATTTGCTCCAAGGCAAAATCGAAGTGACTAGTAAGCTGGGTATGGGTACAACATTCAAATTTTCGTTGCCTATTTAACGTGATATACAAGCGTTCTGGGCAGGCACAGGGGCATCGCCCCTGTGCCTGCCCAGATTTATTGGATGAATAGGATTTATTTGCGAGAATTTAGCATTTATAGATTCAATAGCCTTATACCATTTTCAAAAAATGATGCAACGCATCTTTTTGAAAAGACCGCGCTCTGCGCGGAACACAAAATCCGATTTGTTTCAAATTCAAGAGAAATTGGTATTAGATAAAGGGTTTGGGATTTTCTTATCCCGAACTGAGGTTGTTTTAGTTTTTTTTCAGCTTATCGGTTTCTCCTTTTTTTGTCCTTTTTTCTTATCCCGAACTCGCGTTATCATAAGCACCATTCACGCATAACTACCGCAGATAACTCACACACAACTATTTACCGATCGCTGATAGGAGCAATGACGAATGTCTCAAGGGAAAGAAACGACAGTCCTAATTTTGAGTCTGTTAGTCACAGGTGGATTAGCAGCAGGTGGTTACTGGTATTTCCAGAAGGAGAGCAAAAATTCCGTACAAACAACCTCAACTGAGACGGCTAGTCCAACTTCATCGCCAACCCCTTCATCCACGCAAGCCCCTCCGAGTCCTGCTTCTGTGGCTTCCCTAGATACCTCTCTACCAAATCCTGCCGTGTTGGGCATTGATGGCAGTACGGCGATGGTTGCCTTAGTAAAAGACTTGCGTACTGCCTACGCTCAGGTCAATCCCAATATTCCCACTACCTTTGGTGTACCCGATGGTAGCCCAGGTGGTTCGGGCAAGGGAATTCAAAATTTAATGAATGGCTCTGTGGCGATCGCTGCCACTTCGCGTCCGCTCAAGGCCAATGAAGCGCAAGCGGGAATTCAACTCATTCCGATCGCCAAAGATGCTGTTGCAATCGTCGTTGGTGCTAGCAATCCTTTTAAAGGAAACTTAACCTCAGCCCAATTACGGGACATTTATAGTGGAAAGATTACAAATTGGTCTGAGGTGGGTGGAGCAAATTTACCCATCAAGGTGATCAATCGCGCTGCTGCTAGTGGAACCAGAGACCTATTCCAAGATGTCGTATTGAAAGGTCAAGCTTTTGCTCCTGATAGTGCCAACTTTATTACTTGGTCGCAGGACGAAACTACAGCAATCTTAAGGGCTCTCGGGAATAATGGCATCAGTTATGCCACAGTGTCGCAAGTCGAAAAACAAGAGATCGTTCGGATTGTATCGATCGATGGAGTAGCACCCACGGACATTGCCGCGCTCAAAATTGGCAAGTACCCAATCTCCCGAAATCTGTTTTTAGCAATCAAAAAGCAGACCAGTCCTGCGGTTAAGCAATTTGTCGATTTAGCCCTATCGCCCCAAGGACAGCAAATCGTGCAAAATTTAGGGTTTATTTCAATCCAATAATTAAAGTTTTAGGAGCGATCGCGAATGTCTCAAGGCAAAGAAACGGCAGTCCTAATTTTGAGTCTGTTAGTCACAGGTGGATTAGCAGCAGGTGGTTACTGGTATTTTCAAAAGACTAGCAATGAGAGCAAAAATACCGCAACAAACACTCAAACTGTGGTAGCAAGTCCAAGCCCATCTTCCACATCTACTCCATCACAGCAATCTTCTCCAAGTCCCAGTCCAACTTCTGGTGTTTCCTTAGATACCTCGCTACCAAATCCTTTGGTGTTAAGTATTGATGGCAGTACGACCATGGTCGCGATCGTTAAAGAATTGCGCAATGCCTACGCTCAGATGTATCCCAACATTCCCACCACCTTCGGCATCCCCGATGGGAGTCCAGGCGGATCGAGCAAAGGAATTCAAAATTTAATGAATGATTCCGCCGCGATCGCTGCCAGTTCGCGCCCGCTCAAGGCCAGCGAAGCGCAGGCAGGAATTCAACTCATTCCGATCGCCAAGGATGCTGTCGCGATCGTCGTAGGCATTAACAATCCCTTTAAAGGAAACTTAACCTTGCCCCAAGTACGCGACATCTATACTGGCAAAATCACCAACTGGTCTGAGGTCGGGGGGGCCAATATACCGATCAAGGTAATCAATCGAGCTACAACGAGCGGTACTAGGGACTTTTTTCAAGATGTCGTGTTAAAAGGGCAGCCTTTTGCAAGCGATAGTAGCAATTTCATCACTTGGCCGCAGGACGAAACTACAGCGATCTTAAGAGTTATAGGTGACAATGGCATCAGCTATGCCACTGTATCTCAAGTCGAAAAACAAGAGATCGTTCGGATCGTATCAATAGATGGGGTAACACCTACCGATGCTACCGCCATTAAAACAAATAAGTACCCGATTTCTCGCAACCTGTTTTTAGTAGTTCGGAAGCAGACTAGTCCTGCGGTCAAGCAATTTATCGATTTAACCCTGTCGCCTCAAGGGCAACAAATTATTCAAAGTCTAGGATTTACACCAGTTCAATAAATCCCAGACATAAAGTCTAGAAACAAACTCAAACAGCAGCCGTCACGCGATCGATTTCGCCGACGTAGGTTCCCAGACCGATCGCAGTTTTAATTAAACCGCCATCGGTCTCAACGGCACGATATTGGGAGATCGCTTCCATAATTGGTACTGCTACGATGTGGCGATTTTGCCATGCCACCATATGGTCAAATTTCTCTTGGGCAATCAGATCGACAGCACTGACCCCAAAGGCTGCACCTAAAACGCGATCCAATGCCGAAGGCTTACTACCCCGCTGGACGTGACCGAGGGTCGTGACGCGGGTTTCAATGCCCGTGCTGGTGCTGATCTGGTCGCCCAAATACTGAGCAATCCCGCCATAGAGGGACTGACCCAAACTATTGGTGTATTTGACCGCTTCACCAGTTTCGGTTTTTACGGCTTCGGCGACGACCATCGTACTAAAGTTGATGCCCCGATCGCGGCGATCGCTTAAGGTCTTACAGATTTTTTCCATGCTATAGGGAATCTCAGGAATGAGAATCACATGCGCACCGCCAGCAATCCCTGCACTCACGGCAATATGCCCCGCATCGCGTCCCATCACTTCTAAAATCATGACGCGGCTGTGACTGATCGCCGTGTAGGTGAGGCGATCTAAGGCTTCAACCGCAACATCGACAGCCGTATTGAAACCTACGGAATATTCGGTAGCGCCGAGATCGTTATCAATGGTTTTGGGAACGGCAACGAGATTTAAATTACCCTTTTGGGCAAGTTTGCGTAAAATTGCCAGACTGCCATCGCCACCCACCACAATTAGGGCATCTAGCTCCAGTTGCTTGTAACCTTCAATTACTTCATCGGAGCGATCGACAAGACTGCCATCGGGCATGGGAAAAGCGAAGGGATTGCCTTTATTGATCGTGCCTAGAATGGTGCCGCCATATCTCAGAATGCCAGAAACCTTTTTAATATCAAGGAGTTCGGCATCAACGGGGCGATTCATCAATCCTTGGGTCGAATCTTTAATCCCATAGATCTCTATGTCATAGTCTCGGGCTCGCCGCACTACGGCTCTAGTCACCGCGTTTAAGCCACCACAATCACCGCCACTGGTGAGAATACCAACACGCTTGGGTTTACTCATGCAATACCTTACTTAACTCACAATGTATGAACTTAGCTTTATCTAGCCTTTGAACTAGAAAATTGCAGGTTGTCTCAAGGATCGCTCAGGCAATGCAAATAAGTAGCATCAATAAACACAAATCCGAGAACGCGAAAATGGGCGCAAAAAGATAAGCACCACAGGAACTTATGATTCCTCGGTGCTTATCCCAAATAATTTCTAATAATTTAATGATTGCTTCTTGAAAACTTGAGTTTCTAAGTCTGACGATCTAAATTAGTCACCTAATTCGATCTTCAGCTTAATAGAGAAAACTCAACAAGCTACGTTGGTTGTTTGGTTACAGAGAAGAACCAAGACCGATATAAGAACCATAGAAAAACAAACCGACTACAACAAGCACACTAGTTCCAGCAACAGTTGCTACCAACCATAAGGGAATACGCCCACCTTCAGTCATCGTTTACACCTCTATAAAATAAGTTTTATCTGAATTTTGATTCAAATCGGCGATCTAAGTTTCTATTTGAGTTTTGGCTTGAAGTTTGTAAAGCTAGCAACCTAACCAGTACGAACAACTAGTTAAAGAAATAGCTCGAAAACAACAAAACAGTAACAAAAATAAGCAGCAAACCCAAAAAGAGCGATGTACGGTTTAGCTCTACAGGTTGGCTATTAGGATTTTTGGGAGCCATGAATAATAAGACCTCTAAATTCTCTGGGTTAATCAGTAGTGTCTAACGAGAAATGAACTGCATAGCAGTGATTGCGCCAATGAAGAATACAGTGGGTACGCCGAGGGCATGGATTGCCAACCAACGCACTGTAAATACTGGATATTGAACGGGTTGATTTGAGTTAGTCATAACAGCAGTTTAAATAATGAATCTTGGTTTTAGGGGGAGATTTCCTAACTATTATTTAGCCGCCGCAGGGATTTCTTGGCTGGCATCGTAGCGATCGCGAAGCACTGGTGCTGTTTGGCGATCGGGGGTGTAGTACTCATTGGGTCTAGGCGTACCAAACACGTCATAGGCAAGACCTGTTTGCACAAATAGCCAACCTGCTAAAAACAAAGCGGGAATCGTCAAGCTATGAATTAGCCAATAACGAATACTTGTAATAATGTCTGAGAATGGACGTTCTCCAGTCGTTCCTGCCATAACAGTCCTCTATAGGTTTATATCTAAAATCGTGATGCTTAAATAATAATTTACTATTGTACCAAGTTAGAAATACCAACTTAGAAATACCAACATGGAAATCAGGAAGATCGACCTCGCAGAACGAGACGAGATTCTTCGTGGGGATCGATATGCCTACAGCCAGTGGTTTCATCAAGAATTTAAAGTCTCTCAATTAGGGACAATTAATCCTGACGATGTTTTTGTTGCCGCGATCGCGGGCAAAATAGCTGCCGCCCTGCAAAATTTCCGCTTTCGACAATCGGTACGAGGGATTGTCAAACCGATGGGAGGTATTGGAGGGGTATGGACATATCCAGAATATCGCAATCAAGGCTGTGTTAAAAATTTAATCAAAGCCACTTTTATAGAGATGCAAACCAAGGGGATCTGCGTCAGTATGTTGCAGCCCTTTAAAGAAAGCTTTTACGCTGCCTTTGGCTATGTGACCGCCAACGCAAATTTAGAGCTAAAAGTCCCGATTCAAGCCTTGCGTCACTATCTCAGCCAAAATTCACCATCCCCCACAATCTCAGAACCGATCGCTCGTTGGCAGTGGGAGCGCCAACCTGCTAGCGATCTAAAAGATCCGATTTTAACGTTTATATCGGCTTTGCCACCCCAGCAACATCATGGGTTAGCAATACCGGATCTGACCTACGAACAATGGTGTCTTTGGTACAGACATAAGATCTGTGTTTCTGTGAAACATAACGGTGAAACCTTGGCGATCGCCCTCTACAACATCGACAGCCGCACGACCAAGGAAGGTGGCACGAGGTGCATCGATATCTATGCCATGTTTTGGAAGAATCTAGAAGCTCGCGATCGCCTCATGGCTTTTTTTGCCAACCATCGCGATCAGATCGACTACGTTACAATGTCGGTTCCAGCAAATAGCCATTTTCATACTCTATTTAGGGATGCCCCACATCCGATCGAAGCGATCGTTTCTCATCAGCCTTGGATGGTAAGAGTTATGGATGTGGCTGAGGCTTTGAGGGATTTGCCCGGACCTGCGATCGGAGAAGTTGCGATCGCTGTATCCGATCCACTTTGTGCGTGGAATCAAGGTGTCTTTATATTGCAAAGTCAAGAAGGTAAATTAACCGTAACGCGGAGAGACGAAGTTAAACCCGATCTTTATGCCACGATTGAGGGAATATCGTCGTTGGTTTATGGCACATTGCCCCTAGAGGAGCTATTTTACAAACAATGGCTTAAAGTTCCAAATCATAATGATAACGATTCTATTGCTCCTTCCAGTGACCTAACTCATATTCTAGAACAATGGTTTCCTGCCTTCCTTATCTTCAACCCATTTAAGTTTTAGTTTTTTAGCATTGTCAGTTGTTAGTGCAAAAAAGATTGATAACTGATAGCCAAATCATATTTCTTGTCAAGTTGAGATGCTGTGAAAGCAGGAGAACCACATCTGTTGGAAGCTCCAAAATGGTTTTACTGGTGGATAGATAGTCTGATTCGGCGAAGGATCTCATCTATCTATCCCCCTTTTGAATGTGGTTAGAGGGCTGGAGGTAAACTGATGTTGTTATTCTGGTAGTTTTCCCATAATTCAAATCCCTTTTTAAGTCTTTGTTTAGATGTATCCCTATAGGCTTTGACTTCAGACTGCAACAACTTCTTCATTACAGGTTGCTTGGACAAATTTAGCAGTTCCTTTAATTCATCTTCCGAAAAATCGGCCTCCAGTCTTGCTGCGTAGGCATCTTTAAAATGTTTCCATCCAATCTCTCTTACAAACATTTTTTTGAAACTTTCGTGGATTTTAAGCTCAACCCCCGAACCGACTAATGCGCCCATCATCTGATCTAAATGCATATCATACCGTTTTGCGATTCCTACCTCTACCAGCAACTCGCTCGCTAACTTATGTTTGGAGGTCTCTTTGGCAGATGTTTTGGAGTGAGCTTCATCTAAAGGGAGTTGTTGAGAATTTGCTGCATATACTGCGACGAAGGTACAGCAGACCGCCAGTAACAATGCTAGAAACCTTGAAAATTGCAACTTCACTTTGAGCATTTGAATTTAATTACCTCAGCTTCAATCGACGACCTCACCAATTCAACCCAAATTACGGCTGAATTCTCTTGCTATCTTAGTTTTTTACTCCTGTCAAAACAAGTCAAACCTATAGGTTTTTATGCAATGCCGATCGCGCTTATCTATAACCTATTTACATATTGCTTTTAAGGCGATCGCCTTAAAAATAGCCAATCGCTGTTTGTCAATTTCAACTGGGGCTTTGGATAGCGATCGCATCTATACAAGCTTCAAGCTAAGAGCGATCGCTAGCAGGAATCGCAGATTATTCCATTTCAAGGGTAAAATGCTGTTGCTGCAAACAAGGCTTCATTATGCGACTCTGTATCAACCCCCATTGCAAATCTAGCGATCGTCAAAATCCAGACACCGTAGATTTTTGTGAGAACTGTCAATGCGAATTGCTGATCGATCGCACCTATGTTGTAAAGCGTTTGCTCAGTGACAATACTGGCTTTGGCACAATCTATGAGGTAGAAAATGCGAAGCAACAGCCCAGGGTGCTGAAAATCCTTAGGTCTGAATTTAACGAACAGCCTAAAACCATCTCGCTTTTCCAACAAGAAGCTCTAATATTAGGTAAAATTGATTCTCCAGGATTACCCAAAATTGATGGCTATATCCATCACCCTCTGCCAGATAACACGATTTTGCATGGCATTGTGATGGAAAAAGTTGAAGGAATCAATCTCTATGAATGGATAACTACCCATAAGCCCGTCTCCGAGAAAATTGCGATCGCCTGGCTGCGTCAAATCATGCGGGTATTACAAATCGTGCATCAAAACGGTTATTTTCATCGCGATATCAAACCCGAAAATATTATGCTCAAACCATCGGGGAAGCTGACTTTGATTGACTTTGGCACAGCACGAGAAGCTACCTATACCTATCTGGCAAAGATCGGCAGTTTAGGCGGCATCACGAAAATAAATTCTGCTGGCTATACTGCGCCAGAGCAGTCGCGCGGCTTTGCGATTCCACAATCAGATTTTTATTCTTTAGGAATGACTTTCATCCATTTAGCGACGGGTAAACATCCCCTCGATCTGCACGACCCCCATACAGACATCTATAATTGGCGTCCATCTGCGATGCAGCTCTCTGATGATTTTGCCCAACTATTAGAACGTTTAATTTCGCCTAGACCCGTCGATCGCCCCGCTGACTGCGCTGCAATTTTACACAATCTTGACGAACTCGATCGCTTATCCAAAGAGAATCAAACCGAACGCCAAAACCAAGCAAAGAAAAAGATCGAACAGCAAACCAGAAATAAGATTTGGCTAAGTTTCGCGATCGTCGCCTTTTTGGGGTTGACAGTCTATGCGCTCGCCATTTTCTATCGTCTTCTTCCTTCACCGATTCCACTACCAACTCCGATCGTTCAGCCTAAATAATTGATGCAACTTCCTCTCTTAAAATTTCTCGCAAATGAATACGAGCAGGTAAACATTTCGTCCGCCCTCTAATGTTTCACCCATTTGAACATGTGTATCAGCAATAGAATTCGTTCCTACAATACGAATTCGATCTTATTTAATTTCCATTTCTAAAGAACCAATCATCAGTTGCGTAGATGCTTTAGCAACCGTTCAAATCCTTCGGGTAAAGGCGCGATCGCTTCAATTGCCTCACCACTGACAGGATGGGTAAAGGTCAAACGCCAAGCATGTAATGCCTGTCCTGTTAGATATTTCGCGAATTGCTTTGCCATTGCCTTAGCATTGGGGCTATAAACGGGATCGTTGGCGATCGCATGTCCCATATGCGCTGCATGTACGCGAATTTGATGGGTGCGCCCCGTTTCTAGATCGAATTTTAATAGGGAGAAATTGCGCAATACCTCTTGGACTTGCCAATGGGTAATCGCAGGTCTGCCATCTGCTACTACTGCCATCTTTTTGCGATCGTTCCTATGCCGACCAATTGGGGCAACAATCGTGCCAGAACTCATTTTAGGGATGCCATGTACGATACCCAAATATTCTCGTCGTGCCGTTTTAGCTTGGATTTGCGCTTGTAAATGTTGATGCGCTTGGTCAGTCTTAGCAACCACGATCGCGCCACTCGTGTCTTTGTCTAGGCGATGCACAATGCCAGGACGCTGAACGCCATTAATTCCCGACAAACTACTGCTAGATCGGTTGTTGCCTAGTAAAAGATTCGGATCTTCCTCTAATTCGTCAAGCTCTGGAGTTCGATCCCCTAAAATTCGATCCAGTGAAATTTGACAATGAGCCAGTAGTGCATTCACCAAGGTACCATCCTCATGACCTGGGGCGGGATGGACAACCAAGCCTGCGGGTTTATTAATTACCAACAGATGCTCATCTTCATAAAGAATATCTAGTGGAATTGACTGTGCGATTAGGTCAAGAGGCTTCGCTGCGGGAATTTCAATTGTCAGGCGATCGCCACTTTTTACCAAGGTTTTCTTATCGTCACAAACGCGGTCATTTAGGCATACCAAGCCAGATTCGATCAGTTTTTGCAAGCGCGATCGCGACAGATCTGGGAGTTGTTGAGTCAGAAAGCGATCGAGCCGATCGGCAACCAGATCGGGTGGTACAGCAATCATTAAATGGGCGTTTGGGATATCCAATGGAGCTGAAGAAAGCATAGCCATAGATTCATGATGAGTTCTAATATTTAGCCGTTTTCCTAAGCCTATTTCTAGAGTAGATCGAATGGGGATTTCTGGGGGTAGTAAGTTTTGGGTAGCATATTTGTCATAATGGTTAATTATTCGTGGCATTCACAAAAGTTACCAAACAAAAACTATCGTGGCTCATACTTTTTTGATGCAACCAGGCAGGTGGTCGTTTGAAGGCAGTTGGCTAGACCGCGAAGCTTTAGCGATTCCTGTAAAGGGGAGAACATTAGTCGGGTGGTCTAAGGATAACTTTTGGTTCACGATGGTGACCGAGCTGACCTTTCCTGAAAGCGATCGCGCCAAAGTTACCTTAACCTATCGGGGCCGCATCGATGCGGATGAACGTAGATTTACGTTTGTGCTAGATCATAGTGAAATGGGCCGAGTTGAAGGCGAAGGCTTGGTCGCCCCTGATTCGATCGTGCAACGCTATTGGGTGATGGGTGACAAGAAAATGCGTACGGGTTTTCAAACACTCTATAAACTAGATGCCGATCGCTATCTTTTGTCTAGTGGCATTGTTGGGGGACAAAACCTAGAAAGTACCATGGAAGCCGTTCTCACGCGGCAACATTAGTATCTTTGTTTGTCAGTTGTCAGTTGTCAGTATGGATACCGATAACCGATAACCGATGACTAAATCACCGATCGCTAAATAACCGATAACCCTTTACCTTTTTCCTTAAAATGTAACCCTGATAGCGGATAGCTCAGTGTTGAGCGATACAATAAATCCAACGTAGGTTTTTTGAGGGGTTAAATGCTAACAGATAACGATCGCGTCCAGGTGCTCAGCGAAGCTTTGCCCTATATGCAGAAATTTGCAGGGCGAACCATTGTCGTCAAATATGGCGGTGCGGCGATGAAAGAAGAACACTTACGACAGGGCGTGATGCGTGATGTCGTCACGATGTCATTTATGGGGCTTCGTCCAGTTTTAGTCCATGGAGGCGGGCCTGAGATCAATACATGGCTGACTAAATTAAATATTCAGCCCCAATTCATTAATGGCTTGCGCGTTACCGATGCGCCCACGATGGAAGTCGTAGAAATGGTACTGGTTGGGCGCGTAAATAAGCAGATTGTGGAGCTAATCAATCTTGAAGGGGGCTCTGCTGTAGGTTTGTGTGGCAAAGATGGCAATTTGATCCGTGCTAGACCTCAAGGTGACGAAGCGATCGGGTTTGTCGGCGAAGTCAGTAGTATTGACATCAGGTTATTAGATACCCTACTCAAGGCTGGTCATATTCCTGTAGTTTCTAGTGTGGCTTGTGATGAAACAGGTCAGGCTTACAATATCAATGCGGATACAGTTGCGGGTGAGTTGGCAGCGGCTCTGGGTGCTGAAAAACTCGTACTCCTCACTGATATCTCAGGAATTTTAGAAGATTACAAGGATCCAAGTAGTCTAATTCATAGTTTGAGTATTCAACAGGCGAGAGAGCTGATCGAGAGAGGTGTGGTCAGTGGTGGCATGATTCCTAAGGTACAATGCTGCGTGCGATCGCTTGCTCAGGGCGTCAAGGCAGCTCATATTGTGGATGGGCGCGTGCCTCATTCTCTGTTGCTAGAGGTGTTTACCAATAGCGGCGTGGGTTCGATGTTAGTTGCCTCCGATCCAGCGAATGGTGAAATTATCTAAGATTGGTTAATTTCTGACAAATATCAAATCCTCAAGGGCAAAGCATTTGCAAAGCAGTCTTTTCTTCGATCGCAGATCTACTGATGCGAATGCTTCGCTCCCACTATTCTTTAAGAACTCATTACCAAAGTGTCTGGTCAGCCGCCCAAATCTGATGATTCTGATTCTAAACCCACTGCTCAACCCAGTGCTAAAGCTACTGACCAACCAACGGATAAGCCTATTGTTCAACCCAGTGCTAAATCAAGTTCTAAACCGAGTTTTATATCAAGGTTTACACCAAGGTTTAAGTTAAAACCTAACGGAAAAATCACTTTTTCGATTTGGCTATGGCTGGCAATTTTGCTGCTTTGTAGTTCCTTAATTAACACCCTGTTAGTTTTGTTGATGGTTTACCAGCGATATCTGGCGATCGCTGGGATTGCGATCTTGTTATTACTACCAACCATTACGACCTTGACGGACTACTCCTTGACGGCTTGGGGTTATGTTTTGAGCGGGGTGGTAATTTTCGCAGCTTTAATCTTTTGGGCAAAGGCTTCGGCTGTTACCTTGATTATTGCGGCAATTATTTGGATTGGAATTATCGCGATTCCAATAACCGTTGAAAAAATGATCGGAGCATCCTTTAGCCGAGTAACCACAATAATTATATTGAGTATGGTTTGTCTGCTTGGCTTAGCGATCGCTTGGTTGACCGTTTGGTATCAGAGTTGAGGTTCCGAAATTCCGATCGACTTCCTTGCCAGCTTTTCACTTTGACATGTCTAACATCCTTTGCATCGGGCGTAGCGCTGCCAACCGAATTGACTCATCTAAGGTAACTTCAGGGGTTCGATGCTTCATGGCAAGATAGAGCTTTTCTAAGGTGTTTAGACGCATGTGGGGGCACTGATTGCAAGCACAACCATTATCAGGTGGCGCAGGAATCAATAATTTTGCGGGTGCCATCTTTTGCATCTGATGGATCACACCTTCTTCAGTAACAACGATGAATGCTTGACTGGAACTAGTCTGCACGTATTTTAAAAGCCCCGTAGTCGAGCCAATATAGTCAGCATGTCTCAGGACATTGGGTTCGCATTCAGGGTGAGCAATAATTTCGGCATGGGGATGCTCTTGTTTGAGTTCCACCAATTTACGCTCTGAAAAGATCTCATGCACGATGCAAGCACCTTGCCACAGCACCAAATCTCGACCCGTCTGTTCGGCAACATAGCGCCCCAAATTGCGATCGGGCGCGAAGATAATCGGCTGGTCTTTAGGAATTTGATTGATGATCGCGACAGCATTGGCACTCGTACAGATAATATCGCTCATCGCTTTAATCGCTGCCGAGCAATTTATGTAGGAAATTACCAAATGATCGGGATGTTTGGCTTTAAATTCGGCAAATTGTTCGGGAGGGCAACTGTCTGCGAGAGAACAACCTGCGTTTAAATCTGGTAAGAGAACCTGTTTATTGGGGTTAAAAATTTTGGCTGTTTCTGCCATGAAATGAACGCCCAAAAATACGATGACATCGGCTTGACAGTTGGCAGCAGCTTGAGAGAGACCCAACGAATCGCCGATATAGTCTGCAACGTCCTGTAGGTCAGGCTCTTGGTAATAGTGTGCAAGAATGACAGCATTGAGTTGCTGCTTGAGTTCAGCGATCGCCTCAAACAGATCGTGAGGTATTTGAGAGAATGCTGTTGCTGGTTGTTGTCGATCGCTTTTGGGTAAGGTAAGAAACACGGCTTGCCTCGGCTAGTTAGTAGGTGAAGGAGTTTATATTGCTTATCATCTTTAAGATGCAAATAATTATAGTATAAATTACCAAAATATACTACTCCTATAGGTAGATTTTGCAGGAATTTAGATCCTCGACATTTTCTAAAAGTCGGGGATCTTGCGCCAATTCCCAAGCAATCACCTAATCACTTTCTTCTCGCCAAGCTTGGGGTTGTTGAAAATGATAAATATCTCTAATTAACTGCGCCCAGCTATCAGTGAGAGAATCTAGAATGCGATCGCCTTTCTCTTTGGTCGCCACCGTCGGGTCGCCCAAAACGCCACTCTTACTCAAATCTCTGGTGACCCAAGCAAAAGGGCTAGCTCCTTCCATAGATAGCAAACTGTGCTGCGGTAAACCATGGGGATATTCTGTAATGGCTTTATCCATATGCACGCGATCGGGTAAAAGCGATAGCATGACACTGGTCTCGGCATCACCCCCGTGAATTCCCAACTCCATTTCCTTAGCAGTTAGGAATTCGGCGGCGACATGAGGAACTCGCCATGTAAATAGAGGAAACACCATAAAGTCTGGATATTTCTGATGGATGTCTCTCGCGACTAATTCTAAAATTTGCGGTTGTCCACCGTGGGAGTTCATCAATACGAGTTTGCGAAATCCCGCTCGATAAATGCACTCGGCGATATCCGTTAAAATGGCAAGCATGGTTTGAGTGGTCAGCGTAATCGTGCCCGCAAAATCATCGTGTTCGCTAGATTTGCCATAGTAAAGCGGTGGCAAGCTATAGGCGGGAATTTCTGGTTCTAGTTTCTCAAGTGCTTTACCTAATACGCCCATACTAATGGCTGCATCCACCACAAGCGGTAAATGCGCACCATGTTGCTCGATCGCCCCCATCGGTTGCACGATCGCTACATTCGCCTTGTTAGGCATCGCCGCAATCTCCTGCCAAGTCAGGTAAGCAAAAAAGCGATCGGGGGGAATAAAAGAGTGAATCATATGCGCTCACGCCATAACCAGTAAAAACAACTGTAACTTGCGTATCATTGTAATAGTAAGATTCAAAGCAGTTTTTGTGGTTACCACCTAAAACTCGTAGCATTCGTCATAAGCTTGCGAAAACACCCAGAACGCTCAGGAAAATCATCATGAAAGGCGGCATCCGCATCGGCAAAATCTTTGGCATTCCCCTACACCTCGATCCATCGTGGTTTTTAATCGTGGGGTTAATGACTTTTTGGTTTAGCGCAGCCTATGCCAAGTTGTCCCCCAATTTTTCATGGGCATATGGTTTATTAACTGCCCTGTTACTGTTTTTGTCTGTACTTCTGCATGAACTCGGTCATAGCCTCACGGCGAAAGCACATGGTATTGAAGTTACTTCAATTACCCTGTACCCCTTTGGTGGAACCTCTTCCTTCGATCGCGAGTTTAAGAGTCCTTGGATCCTATTTAGCGTTTCGATCGCTGGACCTTTGGTCAATCTAGTTTTGGGTATTTTGTTGACTGGTTTGGCTTGGTCTATTGCTGGAGATGGTATTTTCATCACAACTAGTCCTAAGACTATGGATAATCTGGTTGCCAACGTGGGCACACTCAGAACGATTTGGGGCTTTATGGTGTTAAATATTGCCTATATCAACATTATTCTAGGCGTGTTTAACCTAATTCCTGGATTGCCTCTAGATGGGGGACAAGTACTCAAAGCCGCAGTATGGCAAATTACAGGCGATCGCACGACAGGTATTCGTTGGGCAGCTAGATCGGGGCAGATTTTAGGGATTGTGGCAATGCTTCAAGGTGTCCTGTTGATTGCGAGTCAACGTCTGTTTGACGGCTTCTTTCTGATGCTACTGGGATGGTTTGTGATGAATCAAGCCTTGCGCCACCTTCAAATCACCAACCTTCAGCAGGCCTTACAGGAACTCACTGCCGAAGAAGCCATGACCAGGGACTTTCGCATTGTGGATGCTGATATGACCCTACGCAGGTTTGCCGATGAGTTTTTGCTCATGGAAGATAAGAATGCCGAACCTGTGTATTTTGCGGCTTCCAATGGGCGCGATCGCGGCATCATTTTAGCTGAAGAAATTCGTCATGTCGATCGCAGTGAATGGGAAAACAAAACCCTACATAGTATCGTTAAACCCCTACCATCGATTGACTCGGTAGAGCTAAAGACCAAAATTCCATCGGTAATTAATTTGCTAGAAGAAAAGAAGGCTCGCTATTTGCCCGTTCTTTCTCAAGTCGGCTCCGTTGCTGGTATTGTCGATCGTGGCGATGTGATTCGGGCTTTATCTCGCAAATTTAACTGGAAAATTCCTGAAACCTATATCCAAAACATCAAAAAAGAAGGGAAGTTCCCACCCGAACTTCCGCTTGCGGATATTGCTGCCCAGATCCCCTAGCGATCGCGAGTTTCAGAAAATCGATTTAGCAACTTTACGCCAAATCTTCTATCCATTCTCAGCAACGCGATGTAAGGTCTTCTCGCCGATCGCTTTGTACCTTGGATTATCCACCAATCCTGTTTCTAATAGTACGACTCCAAAAAAAATTGCGCATCCTTTGGCACGTTGCAGGGTTGCCTCGGAAATATTTGCATAGGCAGCGATCGCTTGCTGACGAGTATGGCGATCGCCAAAAAGCATCCATATCGAAGCGAGATCTGTGGCAATATCACCTGATGTCATATCGCCCCAATCGATTTTGAAGTTCAGAGACTGGCTTTCCACTCGAACTTAAATTCTTCTGTACCTGCTTAGGACGACCCTACGAATTTCAAATCAAACTTGCTACTGTTTGATTACCTGCTCTGATTTTTTAACCCAAACTTATACCAATTTTACTTAGAGTTGCAACAGATCGAGATTTGAGTTCCGCGCTCCGCGCGGTCTTTCAAAAGATAATGCGTCGCATTATCTTTTGAAAATGGTATTACATTAGCGATGAAGCTAATATCGAATCCTCAAATACCATTGTTTATTATGATTTCCAATTACCAAAAACTATCAAGGGTAATCATTTCTTTCTCCTCTGACTCGCGTCCTGGGGAGGATGGCGGTGTTGATTCGCGTTTTGCTGTTTTAGAGACAGCATTTTCTGGACTCGAAGCCTTCACCTTTAACGGTTCATCGCTTGATTCGTCTGCAAACTCAAATTCATGAAATAGAGGCTCGATAAACCGATTGGTTGTTCTTTCGCTTTCAACTTCAACTATGTTGTTTTGCGATTGGGCATTTACAAGAGCTTCAGAGGGTGGTTTCGCTTGAGGAGTCGATTGCAGATAATTCGGCGAATTAGGAACGACCTTCTCTTCAAAGCCAAAATCATTCAAAAAATCACCTACTGTCAGAGACTGTTCGCGATCGCCGATCGAATCTGGGGAAGAAATTGGATTAGTCGCGATCGCCTGTTTAGACTCTGGATTGGAACGATTGGGTTCTAGGTCTTGAATCAAATCATCCAGCACATTGTCAGAGACCGTAGTAAATCCACGTTGGTTCTTTGAATTTGCATCTATTCCTAAATCTACAACTCGATAATTTACACTTTGTTCGATACTCTGCGCTGCTGCAATTGGAGTAATTGGTGGAGTAATTGGTGTGTCATTAACATCTAGGGTAATGCCACTATGCTGTTTAGGGGTCGGTACTTCTTCATCTGGGGCGGGTTCAAAATATACCTGCGTTACCAAACGAATTTTAACCTTTTGCCAAGGTTGCCCTGGCTGTAAAACGGAAACGTTGGTGATGATTTGATCGCCTTTCTCATCGGTACTGCTATATTCAGCGATCGTATCCAAAAGATGTCTGAGGTTTGGGTTCGTCGCAACCGAAGAGAAAGAAAAGTTGGATTTATTGATTGCCTGCATCAGTTCTGAAAGCGTGGCTAGACATCTAACTGTTCCAACCCGATCGTCAATAAATCGAATAATGATGTCCTGATATTCTTGCTGGTTGCGATTTAGTTGAGACAGCTTCTGCACGAGAATAATTCCCTTCTGATTTTTGATTGGATCGAGCAGTGTTGTGGTGCTCTCAGGAGGAATTGACAACGAGCTTTCGATAGGCGTCAAAGAAAACTCGCTTTCCCATATCAAAGCTTTCGTATCTACCCTACGCGCAGCGATGCGTACCTGTTTGACAGATTCCACTTGTAAAATTACCATGCCTCGGTGGATGAGATCCACAACCGACTTTTGATTGGGAAGTTGGGCTGACAGCAAAACAATCCGCAGGCATTCCCCTTCCATACTAGCTTGGGCAACAATCCCCTTGGGTTGTAGAGAGCGGTTGATTAATGCAGCGATCGCAGTGGCATCCCCCTGCTTAGCCATCTCTAAAATGCTTAACTGCTGTGTCATATTCTTTACCAGAACGACTGTAATTTGCTCTTACGGCGCATCTCTAGATTTTAATGAAAAGCCCTTGCAGAATGGGCACGGAAACCAGCCTACCCTAAACCTGGTCGATCAAAATCATGATTTGGCTGATACTGTCCCCCACAAGACTCTCGGTCATCTTATCAACGTAGCCTTGTCTATTTTCAAACAAATTGTCAAGAGATTGTAATAAGTTTTCTGGATTTAGATCCTCTTCTGGCAAAACCGCACTATATCCCTGTTTCTGAAAAGATTGAGCGTTGAGAATTTGGTCGCCCCGACTGGCAGCTTTAGACAAGGGAATTAGTAAATGGGGCTTTTTGAGGGCTAGCCATTCAAAAATTGAGTTAGCACCCGCCCTAGAAACAATTACATCCGCGATCGCTAAAACATCTGCTAGTTCGCTACCCAAATATTCAAATTGTTTGTAGTGTTTGTAGCGATCGAATGCTGGATTGAGGTTATTTTTGCCGCACACATGCACGACTTGAAATTTCTGGGTAAGTACCTCTAAAACTGACCAAATCGCTTGATTAATTTTGCCCGAACCCGTGCTGCCACCCACCACAAACAAAACGGGTAGCTCTGTACTAAACTCACAGAGTTGCCTACCGATTTCAGGATTCCCTTTGAGAATTTCCTGCCGAATTGGAAGCCCCGTACATACTGTCCTATTGGAATACTTCCGTAGGTGTTTCAGCGTCTCGGGAAAGGTGACGCAGATCTGTGTAGCTAAAGGGAGCGAAATTTTGTTAGCCAATCCTGGGGTAATGTCAGACTCATGGACGATAACGGGAATTCGTTGCAGCCAACTTGCCAAAATTACGGGCACGGTCACAAACCCACCCTTAGAAAATACAACTTGGGGCTTTAGGCGTTTAAGGGCGCAATAAGCATCAAAAATCCCTTTAATCACCTTAAAGGGATCGGTAAAGTTTTTGAGATCGAAATATCGTCTGAGTTTGCCAGAGGCAATGCCATGATAGGGAATCCCAAGGTCGGTAATTAGCTGCTTTTCAATGCCATTGGCTGAGCCAATGTATTCAACCTGCCAGCCAGACGCTTTGAGCTTTGGCAAGAGAGCAATATTGGGCGTCACATGCCCTGCCGTGCCACCCCCTGTGAGAATAATTTTTTTAGATTCTCGCAATTGGGATGGCTGTTGGCTTGACATGGGATTCAGAATTTGTGACTCACCCCATTTTATCTATGTTTGTTACGCTTCGCAGCGAGGAATTCGAGTTTAGCGGTTAGCAAAAAGTTATCGTCGGACGATCTTCGTCTAAAGCTGATTTCCTTTATGAATCCCTGTGGGATAGGCGGCGATATGAGATCGGGCAAAATACCTATCCCACAAGAATTGCTCGTTAAGCTAGATCGAATACCAAAACTTCGGCTTTATTGTCCTGACCGACCAAGTACAGTTCGCCTGCGTCACTTACCGCTGCGGCATCCCCAGCGTGGAGAACTTCACCATTGAGGGCGATCGCACCTTTGGCAACCTGTACCCAAGCATAGCGATCGGGCTGAACCACATGCGTCACCTTTGCCTCCCGATCTAGGATCGTGGCATAGACCTTAACATCTTGATGCACCATAACCGAGCCGTTTTCACCATTGGATGAAACAATCAAACGCAACTGGTTATGCTTTTCGGCAGGGCTAAACATCTTTTGCTCGTAACCTGGCTCAACCCCCGCTTTATTGGGCAAAATCCAGATTTGCAACAAATGCACGAGATCGGAGGAAGAATGGTTGTACTCGCTATGCGTGATTCCAGTACCAGCCGTAAGGCGTTGCACATCCCCAGGCAAAATCACAGAACCATTGCCCATGCTGTCTTTATGCTCTAAAGCACCATCTAGCACATAGGTAACGATCTCCATATCTTTATGGGGGTGCGTACCAAATCCTTTACCTCCCAACACGTAATCTTCATTAATCACGCGCAGATCTCTAAACCCCATGTGGCTTGGATCGTAATAGTTCGCGAAGGAAAAGGTGTGATAACTATCTAGCCAACCATGATTGGCATGTCCCCTTTCCTCTGACTTGCGTATCGTTAACATGTTTACCTCCCTTCCTCTCAAATTTATAAATCTTTATAGATTCTCAATCGCCCGCAGGTTTACAGCTTGGAATGGGCCCCATCACAAAAAGGAGGGCTCTCTGTATATTTACATTGGCAAAGGGCAACACGCTTTGTTTTGTCAATCTCAAACGCCAAGGGTGTAAACTCACTGCCTTGATGCCCTCCATCGCAAAAGGGTTGATTTTTTGACTGCCCGCAACTGCACCAATAATAGGTGTTAGCCTCAAGCTCAAGTACAGCAGGTCTCTTAGCAGCGATATGGGGTTCACTCATCTCTAAGGCTCCTAGTAAAACTAGTGAATTTTTATTGCTTATAGATACAGTATATGCCTTACAATACTTTCGTAAAGTATGTACTTTTTTGTAAGATACTACCCAAAAAGATACTATGAAATTTCTAGAGGAAATTCATCAAGAAAGCCTAAGCCTTGACCATAAAAATTTAGAACCAGACGATGAAAACTCTAAGCGCAGTAGTTGCCCTGTAGAGGCGGCGCTAAAAGTGATTGGTGGGCGTTGGAAAGTGTTAATTTTACGGGAGCTATTTGGTGGCATTAAGCGGTTTGGGCAATTGCATCGCGCGCTTCATGGTATTACCCAAAAGATGCTGACCCAGCAGTTGCGAGAGCTAGAACGAGATGGCTTGGTCGATCGCCATGTATATATGCAAGTTCCGCCCAAGGTAGAATATTCGCTCACCCCTCTCGGCACAACGCTCGAACCCGTTCTAAATTCTCTCCATGATTGGAGTACAAAATATTTGACGCGATCTTGATTCAACGAGCAATTCAAGCTTAACTACCTTTATAGGTCAGATATTCGATATCATAACTGTCTGGGTTGTTTGGGTTTGGTCAGTTTTTAGATGAGAAAATGGCACAAACATATCTAGAATTAACTAAGGAAGAATGTGTTATGGGCTTTGCAGATTTATCCCTTGCTGAGATAGCTGAAGACTATAAGCTAAAGGTTGAAATTGTCTGTCAACTTTGCGAACAGCTTGGTATTCGTTATCAAGATGTCCAAACCAAACTAGCACTAGAAGATGCTAAAGCCATAATTCTTGCAGCTCAGAATCAAAAGAAATCAACTTAGAATCAATTTATTATTCAGCGTAATTATGAGCAGAAATAAATATAAATACATTTTGCTTGCGATCGCAACTGTGATGCTGGTTTGGCAATTTTTTACCAGTAGCGTTATGGCAGCAGAAACTACTGATAAGGCAACTCGCACTGTACAACTCAATGACAAGGAAAAAGTTGTATTGTCTAGCAAAGAAATTGCCAAGGGCAAGAAGCTATTTCAAAATGCTTGTGCCACCTGTCACGTAGGTGGAGCAACCTTCACCAACCCTAACGTTGGTCTTGACCCCGAAACTTTGGCTTTAGCGACCCCAGCACGCAATACAATCGCAGGGCTTGTGGACTTTATGAAAAACCCCACGACCTTTGATGGTGTGGAAGAAATCTATGAAGTGCACCCCAGCATGAGAAGCACAGATATCTTCCCTGGCATGCGTGGACTCACTGACAAAGATTTGAAGCTAATTGCAGGCTACATCCTTCAACAACCCAATGTTAGAGGAATTGGCTGGGGCGGTGGCAAAATATACTATTAATCAAGTATATTGCTACCTTTCTTTGTTCTACGCAACTTAAGTACCTTCAAGAATATTGTCGAGTCAAGTCATGAAAAATTTCTCAATTGTGAAGCGTCTAAGCGCTATCTGCATTGGTCTGCTATTGGTTATTGGTACCCTGTTTATGTCAGCTGCTCCAGCATCTGCTGAAACCTTTACCGTCAAAATGGGTTCTAGCAGCGGACAGCTTATTTTTGAGCCTAAAGTGTTAAACATTAAGCCCGGTGATACGGTGAAGTGGGTTAATAACAAGGCTTATCCTCATAATGTGATCGTTGAAGGTCAAGCCGATCTTTCTCACAAAAAGCTACTACAAAAACCTAGCCAAGAAGTAGAGTCTACTTTTAACGAACCAGGTGAATATAGCTACTATTGCTCTCCTCATCGTGGTGCTGGTATGGTTGGCAAAATCGTCGTGGCTGGCTAGTTAATTAGCGATCGCTTTTAAACTGGTTAGAACAAAGTAGGGGCAATTCATGAATTGCCCCTACTTTGTTTTTAGATTTTTTAAGAAAAATTTCTTAACTTCTCGATCCCTAAGCCATTGGCTTCCGTAAGGGATAGCAAGCCAGATTGAGGCTGGGGGCATTCTGTACAAAGATCGATCGCAAGTAGATCTCCTGTTGCTAGACCACAGGCACGGTTTAATCGTCGGCTAAATTGTAGGGATGCTGCTAAATGCAATGCGCCTTGCCGCGCGATCGCTCCGTCTAACGTTGTCGTCAACACCACATCGAGCCCATGCTCAAATGCTCTATGGGCAGCTTGTTGGGTTGCCAAAATTCCGCCCATTGCCATGGGCTTTAAAATAACGAGATCGGCAGCCTGAAGAGAGATGATTTGTTCGAGTTGCTGGATATTTGTGACTGACTCATCGGCAGCGATCGCGACATCAACACTCTGCCTCACCCTTGCCATTCCCGCTATATCTGAGGCACTCGTAGGTTGTTCGACATACTCTAGGTGTAAAGATTCTAATCGTCTTAGATTTGCGATCGCTTGTTCGACTGACCAAGCTTGGTTGGCATCAATGCGAATTTGAATTTGTTCTCCTGCGATCGCCCGAACTGCTTTAAGCCTTTGCCAGTCTTGCTCAAAATCCTCCAAGCCTACTTTTAGTTTGAGACATCGATATCCTTGCCCCAGTAACTCCAGAATTTTACGCTCGGTTGCCTCTAAGGACATCGCACCAATTGTGGCGTTAACGGGCACATCCTTCCAACAAGCTGTAGGGATAATTCCTCGATTGAGCGTTTTACATTCCTCTTCCACGATTGACAGGGAGGTTGGGAATGGGGGCAGATCGAGATTCAGATACTGAGCAAGAGGAGATAAATGAGCTTGGGCAAGTAGATCGAGCAGTGCTAACTCCATCCCGTGTTTTGCCGCAGGAGTATGGCAGTAATCCTGTAATAAATTCCTCAAATCCTTGAGGTTGACCAATTGAATGCCCACAAACAGATCGCGCATCTGCTCAAGGCTCTCTTTTGCTTCTGCAAGCGTCTCCATACCAAATCCCGTAAGTGGCGCAGCCTCACCTAACCCTCGCCTTCCTCGGTCGTCAATAATTTGAATGACAATGCCTCGACGATCGCGCCACATACCATAGGCAGTTTGAAAGGGTTGCCGAAAGGGTAAACAGTAAGGCTGTAGCCTAATTTCCCGAATGACGATCGGTTGAGTACCCATTCCTAAGCCGCAAAAGGATTTCAAAACCAGCTAGCCGCTAAATGCTACCTCAATCAATCCACTCGTTTTCTCGCTTTTCTTCTTTGTACATCAGATGATCGAAGCCATCTTCTAGACTGGGTGGATTGAACGTTAGGCATCGGTACATTTCTACAATGATGTCTTCAGGGACTTGGCGATCGCGGGCTTGGTTGCGATTTAGGCAAATCCACAAGGGGACATTGAGCCATAGTCCTGTAATTGGCTTAAATCCATGACTTCGAGCCAATGCGATCGCTTCTTGACGAT
This sequence comes from Tumidithrix helvetica PCC 7403, assembly GCF_965232925.1. Taxonomy (NCBI): domain Bacteria; kingdom Bacillati; phylum Cyanobacteriota; class Cyanophyceae; order Pseudanabaenales; family Pseudanabaenaceae; genus Tumidithrix; species Tumidithrix helvetica. Next base: position 16,140 of record NZ_CBDDRA010000026.1, on the reverse strand, counting down.
ATTGGCGCTTGTAATTTGTGGCATCATATATTACAGAATGTTGCAATTTTGCGGCTTGGGTAAATTCTTGCTGCACCTGTGCCCAGATTTCTTCCCATCGACCTTGCTCGCTGGCTGAACCATAGAGACTTTCTCGGATCAGATCGGGAGAAATTACTTGAGTCGGAGAAGTTTCAGATCGCGGCGATCGGAGTAATTCTTTTATCAACGTAGACTTACCACTTCCTGGTACACCGATCAGTAAGATTGCTCCAGCCATCAAATCGCACAACCATAGAAACAACAAAATATCCCTTACAGGATTTTAATCATAGGTAGACTTAGAATATATGCCAACCCTGCACGACTTCACAATTAAAAATATTGACGGTCTGTCCACGAACCTCTCTCAATATAAAGGCAAGGTTTGCTTGATCGTCAATGTTGCCTCTCAGTGCGGTTATACCCCGCAATACAAAGGTCTAGAAGCTTTATATCGCGACTATAAAGACAAAGGCTTTGAGATTCTAGGATTTCCGAGTAACGATTTTGGCGCTCAAGAACCTGGCACAGAGTCTCAGATCAAAGAGTTTTGCTCTCTACGCTACGAAGTCACGTTTGATATGTTTACAAAAGTCAAAGTTAAAGGGGCTGAAAAAGTTGACATCTACAAATACCTGACTGAAACCACAGGTAGCGAAGTGCAATGGAACTTCAACAAGTTTTTGGTCGATAAGGAAGGCAAAGTCGTTAAGTACTACCCTTCTAACGTCTCCCCTGAGAGTGCAGAACTTAAAAAAGATATTGAAGCGCTTTTGTAAACTTGGATTTGCCCTCTTTAATTCTCCTCGTTGAAGGGGCAATTTATGAATTGCCCCTTCAACGCGAAAGCTTGGAAATCTATTTCCTAGGACAAAGCAAATAAAAAAGGCTGAGATAATCTCAGCCTTTTTTATTACATTAATCTAAATTTATCTTTACTAGATAAATCTTAGAATCTGAAGGTTGTACGAACTACACCGACGGTAGCAGTACCATTGTTGCTGTCACTGTTAGGGTTGAACACAAAGAACACACCAGGAGTGATGCTGATATTTTTAGACACGTAGAAGTTGTAATAAGCTTCTAAGTGGTAAGGAGTGGTAATGTTACCTGCACCTTGGTTTGCACCACCACCAACAGAGTTACGGAACAGAGGCTGACCAAAGGCGATCGCAGCCGCATCTCCACTGGAGAAAATATCCTTAAAGGAGAAAGCAGCCAACCAGCTAGTGAAAGTGGTAGAAGCAGTTGTGTTCACAGCATCCGCAAATACCAAAGCTCCCCATGTGTTGAATGCAATATTCTTGCTGAGGCGCCATACCAAGTTACCAGCAACCGTATTACCTCTGATAGGACCTGTATATCCACCAGTAACAGAGATAGAGTCTAGGTTCAAACCAGAGTTTAGGGAGTTGGTTTGGTGATAGCTGTTTGCATAACCGATACCTAGATCGAGTGATTCAACAGGCTTCCAAACCAATTGGACACCTGCAATGGTTGTGCCACCAAATAGACCAGACGATCCAGCTCCACCAGCAACAGTTCCTACAGCATTAGCAGGGTCGTTAGCACCATAAAACAGTTGAATGTTACCTTGACCTACTTTAAAGTCAACAGCAGCGATCGCTCTAGGATTGGCAACGCGCAATAGAGGGCTATAACGAGTAAAGCGGGAGATCGAAGCTTGAGCTTCGTTTTCAATGGGGCTTAAGCGATCGAGTACGTCATCAGTGGCGATTTCAGGACCGATCCAAGCTCTGGCATTGTCGCCAAGTGGGAAGCGGTAGAACAATTTACCTAACTCAAAACCACCAGAAGTAGTAGCTCCGTTGACAAAGCCATCAAAAGATAGACGAGTTGTATTGCCTGAGCCCAATGCATCAGGGAACGTACCGCCAGGTAAACTGCTAGCTTGTAGGCGCGTTCTCAACAAATCTTTGCCAGTAAAGCTGGTATCAAAGTTTAAACGAGTGCGCTGACCAAAAATAACATTCGTTCTGTCAGAACCAGGAGCAGCAGAGCTACCGTCCGTTGCACCCGTAACAGCGAAAATAACTTCGCCATTTAACTTGGTGGTTGTCGAGAACTGTTGTGCTTCTAGCTTGGTGGTTTTAGCTTCTAGCGCATCGACGCGACCGCGTAGGGTGGCAAGCTCAGCTGCAAACTCTTCTTGGAGTTTTTGGACAGCTGCGAGGTCTTCCTTGCTAACTTTGTCAGCAAGCCCAGCAGAGATGATTTCGTTGATTTTGTCTAAGCAAGCATTCAAACCAGCGGCAAATTCGTAACGGCTGAGCGCGCGCTGACCGCGATAGGTGCGATCTGGGTAACCTGCAATACAACCATAGCGTTCGACCAAAGATTGCAAAGCAGTAAATGCCCAATCAGTAGGGCGGACATCACTTAGCTGTGAAACTGAGGTAACGTTTTGAGCCGTTTTAGAATCATTTCTGCGCAAAATTGGGTCAGTGCCAATGTTGCGAATCAATGACGACTCATTGGGCGTTGTAGATAAATTTTGGGGAACTGTTTGTGCAATGGTCTGAGGTACTGCCACTTGTGGACGAGTCTCAGCCTTTAATGCAGTTGCCTCAGTTTTGATAGTTTGAGATGCAGTGGCAACTTCAGCACCAGCAGCATTTACCATCATTGTAGAAGCAGCCATAGCAGCCATCACAGCAAGCTGGCTGACTGGCAATCTCAGTTTTGTTTGTTGTTTAGTCATTATTTTTACTTTCATCCTCACACTGGTTATGATTCTACACGCAACTCACCTAAATGTAGCAACACGAATAGTAAAAAGTTAAGTGTTCTGTTATACAAGTCACAGGGAACTTAGATTTATTAGATTAAAGTTTCCCACGATCATTTTATTCTCAAAGTCCATAAAAGCCCTTAGGCTAATAAGCGGAATTATGCAAGGAATCTTAACACAACTGAGTTATGGAGTTATATTCTGCGTAGCTGAGTTTAATAAAAATATAATTGCGTTTCATCCATAAATAAATTTAATAAGTAGAGAATAATCTTTAGTAATAATAGAGAAATCTCTTAAAAATCTTGCTTTATCTCTATTTGTTCTAGAAACACCTGTGTGTGGATTTTTTATATTTCACTCGGCGAGCGTTGTTTTAGATGATTTGACTTCTAGCTAGAGAGATAACTTTGCAATGATTGAGCTAAAATGTATGACAGTGATGAATGCTATACGGACAAGCACTGCAATATGCTGCGCTACCTCTAAGGACGATAATCTCTAAGCCATTGGTGGGGTCAATGTTCCAAATCTGTGAATGTATTTTGTAAAGGTATTCACAGTTTTAAACGGTACACTGAATAACAGTAAATAGAGGAATCTCTCAACACTTCTGTTTACTGCATATGCGAACCAACATATTTGCAAGTCAAGGCAATCGCGTAAGCAAAAATGCTCAAATGTTCTGGTTGGCTTCAAAACCTTGAAATCAAGACTTGCGTGAGTTTCGTTGCAAGTCCCAACCTAGACTGAAAATCGCACAACGATTCGATAGCATTGTTCATCTCATTTCAATGTACATTTACTGCTCAATTTGCGCTTAATACTGTCACCTCATGGAATTTTCGATCGCCCAACTCTTAGACAACTTTTCTGAAGATAAACTTGTTGCTCCTAAAGCCATAGAAAAAAAACTTGGTATCAGTGAAGACAATACGAATATTCGTAAGCTTCAGGTAGCTCTAGATGCCCTAGAAAAAGTGGGTATTCTCGAAAAAGATAAAGGGCGATATCGCCGTATCGGTGAAGATGGTTTAGTAGAAGGTCGTCTGCGATGCTCTAGTAAAGGGTTTTGTTTTGCCATTCAGGACACAGAAGGGGCTGAAGATATTTACATTCGCGAGAGTCGCCTCAGTAATGCTTGGAACGGCGATCGCGTATTGGTGAGAGTGACCAAAGATGGCATTCGCCGCCGCAGTCCTGAAGGAGAGGTGCGGCTCATCCTCGAGCGATCGAATTTAACGTTACTTTCAACGGTTAAAGCCACTGAATCAGGCTATCGGGCGATACCGCTCGACGATCGGCTTTTATTTGAGATTGAGTTGATACCTGACGAGGAGACCCCTGACCTAAGTTTGGCTGTGGGTAAGCTCGTGCACTTAGAAATGGTGCGTTACTCGTTGGGAAGTCATTTACCTGTAGCTAGAATTGCGCAGATATTGGGGGATGATGCTGAGTCTACGGATGATATCGACCTTGTCTGCTGCAAGCATAACTTGCCGCGCCGATTTGGTGCAAAAGCCATGTCTGCAGCAGCAAGCTTGCCCAGAGGCGTAAGAAAAGCCGATCTCAAACATCGCCTCGATCTACGTAAAATGCTAGCGATCAAAATTGCCAATATGCCTGCAATTTCGATTAGTCCATCAGAATCAGGATGGGACTTGGGCGTGCATATTCCTGATGTTTCGGCTTATATCTCGCCAGGATCGCCCATGGATCTAGAGGCACGCAAGCGGGTACGAGCATTTTTCTTGGGTGAAGTCGTACTACCGATGCTACCCGAAATGCATGTCCTCGATCAGCTCGAGCATCTAACCATGTCTGTTTTACTCAAACTTGACAAGAGTGGGGCAACGATCGGCTTTGAGATTCAGCCATCGGCAGTTTCAGTGCGAGCAAACCTGAGCTATCAAAAAGCACAACGCCTTTTGGATGGAGATAGTAGGGGAGAGGATGACGATCGCGAAGTTGATGTAGAGTTGCAAACGCTCATAGGTCAGATTGCCGAGCTTGGCACATTGCTACAGCAGCGTTCTCAAGGATTTCATCTGGTTTTACCTCAAACCCCATCTCAAGAGGCGGATGAAGGTGTTTTAGGGGTTCCTGTTATCCCTGTGTCTTTGCCCATTTGTGGCATGGTTACCGAAATCATGATTTTGGCAAATCAGGCGATCGCTTCGCATCTACATGCGTTTTCTCTACCAACTCCCTATCGCTTTCAAACGGCACCTGATGTTAGCAAAATAGTTGACTGGCTCAAACTGTTAGACAGTATGGGTATCTCTGCTGGATTGCCCGATCCCGAGCAATTGCAACCTAAAGATTTCCACTATTTACTCGAGCAAATCGATCGGCTTGAGCCAACCACAAGCCGCGAAATTTTGCGATATTTACTCCTATCGATGCTTAAGCCCTGTGAATATAGTCTTGAGCCTGGTTCGCACTTTGGATTGGCATTTACGGATGCCACACCCTATGTTCATGCTGTATCACCACAACATCGCTATGCCGATCTATTGGTGCAACGTACCTTGCACTTAATTTTTCAAGAGGGGCGCGATCGCCGTAGCAGTCGGATCAAAGATGGCATTAATTTAAAAAGTTCTAGCTGTCACGGTCAGGTCAACTGGAGTGTACTTCCCCCCGAAGTTGAGCGTCAGTTGCAAGAAGATCTAGAACTTGTTTTACCTAAGCTCACTGCCCACGATGCCTTATTTCAGAAGGTAACTTCTGATTTAGAGGGCTTACGCAAAGCAGAATATATGCGCGTCCGCATTGGTGACAACTTTTTTGGTGTGATTACCAGCGTGCAGTCCTACGGATTTTTTGTAGAGATTGAGTCGCTTTTGGTGGAAGGACTCGTTCACGTCAGCTCGCTTAAGGATGATTGGTACGAATTCCCGCAGAACAATGGCAGAGGCAAAAGTCGTGCCTCGACCATGTTGGTCGGTCGCCGCAGTGGTCGTCAATATAGCTTAGGCGATCGGGTTGAGGTACAGGTCAAAGGGGTAGATTACTATCGTCAGCAAGTCGATCTAGTCGCAGTTGTCAGTGTGGAAAACGAGCAAGAAGGTGACGATCTGGTTCAAGGAGAGATTTCCGAAGAATTTGAAGATGTTTATACCGCCACACTCAATCACTTTGAGGCAGAATGATACCTGCTGAGTAAACGAACTTCTGCTAAGTAGGGGGTTATCTAGTAAACCTCAGTGAATACTGTGTTTGTATAGACTCACCTAGTTGGTGCGATCGCTTGTCATTTGCCCCTCCCCAACTCATCACTTATGCAACTCTCTCGCCCACTGGTACTACTGCTTAACCGTTTTCAGCCATCAGCCGAAACGGTAATGCTAGTCTTGGCGATCGTCGTGGGACTTTTGAGTGGGACAGGTGTGACACTATTTAGGAAGTTGATCTTGTTTGCCCAACAGATCTACTGGCATGACTTAGCAGTCGTGGTTTCGGCATATAGCCCCATTGCGATCGTGCTAGTGCCTATTTTAGGTGCACTGGTTGTTAGCATATTGCGCCTGCAACTCGATCGGGTTGAAAAGGTTGCGGGCGGATCTGAAACCCATAAAGATGTCGGCAAAGCCGATCATGCTGCGAAGCAAGATTCGCGAAAACAGCCCTTCATTCAAGCTCCCCTCAAAACGATCGCGGCAGCTTTTTCGTTAGGTGCAGGTGCATCACTCGGTCCAGAAGGTCCCAGTGTAGAACTAGGCAGCAACATTGGTTCAATGCTAGGACAATCCCTGAAATTCTCTAGCGAGCGCACGCGCTTGCTTTTGAGCGCAGGCGGTGCAGCGGGTCTTTCTGCGGGATTTAATGCACCGATCGCAGGCGTGTTTTTTGCCCTAGAGGTGTTATTAAGAGATTCATTTGGCACGTCAAAATCGAGCCTTAACTCTGATATCAGCGTTGTTGTCATTGCTGCGGTTGTCTCGGCACTGGTTGCCCAAATTGGTTTAGGCGAGCAACCTGCTTTTAGCCTACCTGTCTATGAAGTCAGAAGTTATTGGGAACTCCCCCTGTATATGGGGTTAGGTGTACTGGCAAGCTTAGTCGCGATCGCCTATACCCGTTCTCTCAAATTTGCCAAACGTATTTTTGCGGGTGAAGTTGCCAAATTTGAATTTATGGCAAAACTGTCAGTCCCGAGCAAACTCGTGTTGGGCGGTCTGAGTGTCGGACTAGTTGCCTTATTTTTCCCCGAAGCGATCGGCATTGGCTACGAAACCGTGGAATCGATCTTGCAGGATTCACCATTTACCGTGCCACTCTTGCTGGCTTTGTTGATTACTAAGCTAGGCTTAACGGCAATTAGCTTAGGAAGTGGGTTTGTGGGTGGTATCTTCGCGCCATCAATTTTTTTAGGGGCAGTATTGGGTAGCGCCTATGGTCAAATTATGGCGGCGATTATGCCCGCATCGATCCCCGTAGCAGCATCGCCAGCCTATGCCCTTGTGGGTATGGCTGCCGTCTTAGCAGGGAGTGTCAAAGCGCCTCTAACATCGGTGTTATTGCTGTTTGAGATGACTCGCGACTATCGCATTGTTTTACCGCTCATGGCATCTGTAGGGTTATGTGCTTGGTTGAGCGAACAAATGATGCAAACATCCCCGCCCTATAGCTTTAGCGCCCAGCTCAGCGAGTCTCAGGAAGCCATTGATGTGTTAGCAAAAATCAAAATTGCGGAGGTGATGACCCTCAATCCCCCTTCTGTAAGGTATTCTATGTCTTTACTTCAGGCGGCTCAAATCATTACGAGTGGCTATTACCACAGTGCTGTCGTCGTAGATGAGGCAAATCACCTGATCGGAATTCTGACAACACAAGATGTCAAAAGGGTTTTGTCTTTGCCTGATGCTGACAGTCAACTCGATAAGCTAACAGTTGAGCAAGTTTGCACCAAAGAAGTTGTCCATACCTATGTAGATGAGTCCCTATCAGAAGCACTGCGTCGAATGGCAGCGAGGGATCTAAGGCAACTACCTGTGGTGGATCGTCACGCAGTCAAGCGGGTAATTGGTTTGGTAGATCGGCAAGCAATTACAACGGCTTACAATACAGCACTTACAAAACAAGCGATCGCTGATAAAATTACTGCGAATAAAATTGCAAATATCTCTACCTTAAATAAATTAGATAAACTAGACAAGTTAGATAAATCAGAGAGTAAGCTGAATGAAAAAGTAGAAGATCTCATCGTTCATCCCTCAACCAACAATTCAGAGCGGTTAAAAACCCAACCAGAGATGCCTAGCATACTTGAGATTGAAGTCCCCGAAACAAATACCCCTTCCCCAGATTTAACCTCGCCACATCAACTAGCTGAAACGCCATGAGTAGTGAAGAATTTTTGATTGAGTTCGTTGCACAAGATGGGTCTGCAAATATTCCACGCACAGAAATTAAAGCAATTGACGCACAAGCAATCAAAGCCAATGTGCGTAAACTAGCCAACTTAGTGCAGCAATTTGCCATAGACCCAGATCAAACGGGCGAATTAGAACTGGACGAAGTCTCTGTCTCGATTAAGATTACCGAAAAAGGAGAGGTCGTTTTACTGAGTGGGCAAACCACTGGCATGATGACGCTGCACTTTCGGCGATCGGCTAAAGTCAATCAGGCAAAAGCGATCGCTCCAGTTGCACAGGAAGCACCAAGCTATATTTCTAGTACTGGTGTTGACTACAGCAACTTACAACATTTCCTAGCCGCAGGAAAATGGCAAGAAGCTAACCAAGAAACATGGCATGTCATGTGTCAAGCCCTACATAAACCCAAGGGAACCCATTTATCCCCTGAAGACATCAATCAAATACCCTGCCAAGACTTCAGCACGATCGATCGGCTTTGGCGAGAACATAGTCAAGGGAAATTTGGCTTTAGCGTCCAAAATCGACTCTATAAAGCTTCTATATCTGGCTAATCCTATAGGCTAGTTATCTGAAGCACGCCGTTTGAGCGCGATCGTTGAGCGAATGTATTCAAGTTGTATTAATCCACCACCCTTTAAACATTTTCAGAGGCTGAGTCATCGTCATGGATCCAGAAAAGCAGAAGCAGATTACGATGTATTTCATCGAGGAAGCAAAAGAGCACCTGCAAACGATTGAGGCAGGTCTGCTTAACCTTGAGTCAATGCTCGAAGATCCAGAGACAATTAATGAAGTCTTTCGAGCCGCCCACTCAATTAAAGGGGGAGCAGCTATGCTAGGTTTTACTAGCATTCAGCACCTATCTCACATTCTTGAAGATCACTTTAAAGTGCTGAGAGAAAACTCTAAAATCCATGTCGATCAGGAGCTACAGACACTTTTTCTAAAAGGTTATGACAAGCTACAGGAGTTATTAGATCTGCTGCAGGGACCTTTTGGGCTCACAAAAGATGCAGGAGAAGCTGTAGTAAAAGAATCTGACCCGATTTTTGCACAACTAAAAAATCGTCTCGATCTTCTGCTGAGTGGTGACACTATGATTCTCACAGAAACAACGATTCAGATTCCAGAACCACGCCAAGTTGATGCCAAGGCAATGGTCGCAGCATTCCAGTCTGATATTCCAGTGAAGCTGAGGGATATGCTGCAACTGTTTAAGCAACCAGATAGTCCGAAAGCCCGCCAAAACTTGCAATCTATTTGCACGCAACTGATCGACACAGGAGCCCAATTTCGGTTAAGCAAGTGGGGGGAAATGATGGATGCGGTGCGGTTGGTTGTTGGCAACCAAAACAATCAATTTCGCATCCTTGCACCGATTGTGATTAAAGAAGTCAAGCAAGCACAAGAACTAGTTTTAAGGCAACGTCCGCAGGAAATTACTATTTCAGCACAACTGCGAGAACTTATCCCTGCCTCTGAAGGGACTCTTGCCAAAGACTCTAACGTAGACGATCTCAGTGACTTTTTTGCAGCCGCTCCGGCCGTGGTTACTGCGCCACCCGTGGAAGATAAAGCCACAAAACAATGGCAGAATCTTGGCGATCGCTTGGGATGGCGCAAACAGGGGGCTTGGATCTCAACCGCAGCCGTGCAATTTTCCAATGCTGCTCCTGAAGGACATCTGCCTGCTCCGATCTGGCTTTCGGCTTGGGAAAAGCCGAAAAGCAGTCAAGGTGAGGACTTGAAGGCTCAGTATGCGGCGTTGATTGCCAAGTTGTCTGATTGCAATATTTAGTGTAAATAAGCTTTTGGCTTGTGCTATCCTTGTAAAGGTCAATTTTTTAGCAACAACTGTGCCTAAACTTAAAACTCGTAAATCTGCCGCTAAGCGATTCAGGGTTACCGGCAGTGGTAAAATCATGCGTCGCCATGCCTCTAAAAACCATCTTTTAGAGCATAAAACTACTTGCCAAAAAAGTAGACTTTCCAAAATGGCTGTGGTTGACGAAACCGACACGGATAGAGTCAGAGCCATGATGCCCTACGCTTAATTTAATTATTAGTTTAATAATTCAAACTAGCGAAAAGTATCTAAAAACATAAATTGCATTCCCCCTATATTTCGTCTTTCGTCAGGCGTTGCGATTTCAAATCATGAAAAGCAAACAGTGAAAAACTGGCGATTGATGTTCGACAAACGTTAACTGATAATTCATAACTGATATGACCAGAGTAAAGCGCGGTAATGTTGCTAGAAAACGCCGCAATAAAGTATTAAAACTAGCTAAGGGCTTTCGTGGCTCGCATTCCAAACTTTTCCGTACTGCCAATCAGCAAGTAATGAAGGCATTGCGGAATGCCTATCGCGATCGCCGCAAGAAAAAGCGTGATTTTCGTCGTCTATGGATTACGCGGATTAATGCCGCATCTCGCATGCAAGGCATAAGCTACAGCCAATTCACTGGCTTGCTCAAAAAAGCCAATATTGGGATTAACCGTAAGATGTTGGCACAGCTAGCAATTCTCGACCCTGATGCATTTAACAAGGTTGTAGAAGTCGCGAAAGCTGCAAAGTAATATAAGTTTATACCCCAAATTTGATTTTAAAGAGGATAGATATACAGTATCTATCCTCTTGTGTTTTATGGCTATCAGTTTTGCTTTGTAGTCATGTCTGCATTTGATTTTCGGCGCCAAGCTTTTGCAAGGAATACCGACCAAAGGGTAAAGCCCAAAACAGAGAAACCCGTGAGCCAGTCTGTCCAGATAAAAAAATGCATTTTTACAGAAAATTGAGACATGGAACCGTAGAAATAATGGGCAACGCTACTTAATCCCGTTAATGAGTAGATCGAGAGACAACTATAGGCAAGCCAAAACTTTTCTTGTTGGTAGAGCCAATAGCCTAAAATGCCAATCCCAGTTAAAACGATCCATGAAATATAGATTGAAGGTAGGGTAATCCAATCGGGCTGTGGATAATCGGCAACGAAAACATAATTATCGGTGTAGTGGATTGCAGTTGAAATTGTGCTGGCAAGCAAGAAAATTCGCAACCATTGCAGATGCTTGTCCTTGGGATCGATCGCCATACTGGTTCAAGAAGAATGTGGCTAGTTCCCGTATTGTATTATGGGAGAGTGCAATCCCTCCATGACACTCTGAATGCGAAGTATCCTTGCAACATCCGTGAAAAACAGGTCTCGTCTACTCACGTTGTTCGTTTCTTTGCCCCTACTGTTGGGGGGAGTTTCCACTATATATTTACCTGAGGCGATCGCTTCAGATTGGGCAACCGTACAAACAAGAGGGCGATTGTTGGTTGGTGTCAAGGATTACGCACCACCCCTTAGTTTTCGAGACGCTTCAGGACAGTGGAAAGGATTTGAGATTGATATTGCCAAGAAACTCGCGAAAGAGCTTTTGGGCAGCGAACAATTGGTGGAATTTGTCCCCTTAACGAACCGCGATCGCTTACCTGCGCTATGGAACAATCGGGTAGATCTTGCGATCGCTCAAATCTCAGTCACCCATAATCGCACCCGCTTGGTGGACTTTACCCTACCCTACTATACTGATGGAACCGCTTTAGTGGTGGCGCGTGGAATTCGCAAGCAGGATTTCACGCAAACTAAAGGCATTGCTGTAATCAAAAACTCTGCAACGATCGCAGTCTTACAATATCACTTCCCAAAAATGTCTCTGATTGGGGTTAATTCCTATCAAGAGGGTCTAGCCGCACTCAAAGATGGGAAAGTCCAAGCCTTTGCAGGTGATAGTAGTGCCCTCGTACAATGGCTCAAAGAGAACCCCGACTATGAGTCCATCGATCGATTTCTGTCTCACCATAGTCTAGCGATCGCACTTCCCAAAGGACTTCAGTATATCGAACTAAGAGAACGTGTTTTGAAAACAATGGAACGGTGGCGCAAGAATGGATGGTTACGCGATCGGGCTACGTACTGGGGCTTACCTTAAACCACAGCCTCGTATCTTTTCTACATCTGGTTTTCTTTCTCTTCTTAATTACTTTTTCAGCAAGCCCTAATTATTGCTAGACTCAAAGGCTCCTAGAGCTTTTAAGGTCTCTCTCTGAGCATTTGTTAAGCCTTGAATTCCATTGAGTTTCATGCCTTCATAGGGACGAGGTATTCTCAAAGTTTCCAAACACTTGTAGTTTTCTAGATCCCAAACCTTGATGCATTCATCCATACTGCCACTGATTGCAATCAATTTTGGAACACTTTCCTGACTAAGCGAAACTAAGCTGACTTGCATTGTGTAAATGACTTCCGCGTGACCTTCCATAACTTGGAAATTCTCACCTGTCGCGATATCCCAAAGTTTAAGCGCACGATCTAGACCAGCACTGATGATAAATTTAGCATCGGGGCTAAACTGGATGGCAAAGATAGCACCTTGATGACCGATAAAGGTGCGAATACATTCCCCTGTGGCGATATCCCAAAGTTTGATGGTTTGGTCTAGGCTGCAACTGAGCAACAAAGTTCCATCAGGGCTAAACTTGACAGACCACGCACTATTTCCATGTGCGTTGAATAGGCGATCGCATTCATAGGTTTCAAGATTCCAAATTTTAACGATTCCACTAAAATCACTGCTGGCTAGTAGCTTCCCATCAGGACTAAAAGCAACACCAGCAATAGCACAGGGATAATCATCGAATGTTTTTAGGCATTCCCCCGTGCTAACATCCCACAGCTTTACGGTATGGTCATAACTACAACTTGCTAGCTTGGTTCCATCAGGGCTAAAAGCGATCGACCACACCCAACTCGTATGCCCAGAAAGGGTTTTGAGGCAATTTCCCGATTGGTAATTCCATAATTTTACTGTCCAGTCTGCACTACTACTAGCCAATAAAGAGGTAGGTGATGATTGCGAACTTGAAGGTTGAAAAGCAACAGACCAAACCCTATTTGTGTGCCCGCGTAATGTCTGTAAGAGCTTGCCCTCCCGAATATCCCATAGCCTAATTGCCTGATCTTCGTATCCACTTGCTAAATAACCACCTCCTTTATTAAAGTCAGTAGGATTGAGGGCAAGGGATAGCACTGCGTTTGTATGCCCTTGAAAGGTTTTGGTACAGCGATCTGTTTTTAGATCCCAGAGTTTGATGACGTGATCGTCACCACCACTCGCCAGCAGAAATCCACTACAGTGAAAAGAAACAGACCAAATGCGACTACTATGTCCAAAGAAAGTCTTGACGCAATCTCCAGTCGTGATGTCCCAACATCTGACTGTTTTGTCATAACTGCTACTGGCTATTTGCGAACTATCGGGGCTAAAAGCAATATCTGTGACGAGTTGCCGATGTCCCACCAAAGTTTTGAGCAACACTTGGGTAGTAGCATCCCAGATTTTAATCGTGTGGTCAAAGCTACCACTCGCGATCAAACTGCTATCGGGACTAAAGGCAATCGATCGCATCCAACGTTCGTGTGCTTGCCACTCACAACGGCAAGTGCCTGTGGCGACGTCCCATAGCCGAATTATGCAATCTTCACCAGCACTCGCTAGGGTTTTACCGTCGGGGCTAAAAGCCAGACTCCATACACGTCCGCTCAGACCTTCTAAGGTCATAATCTCAGGATTTTGGGTTGTGGGTAGAGCCGACCATAGGCGAATCGTAGCGTCTTGACCGCTACTGGCGATCGTTTGACTGTTGGGGCTAAAAGCCACTGCGCATACGATATAGCTATGACCTGTATAGGTTTGTAAGCATTCACCCGTTTCAACATCCCATAACTTGACGAGATAGTCATCACTGGCACTCGCAAAGTATTGATCGTTGGGACTAAAAGCGATCGCCCAAGTCCAGTGTTGGTGTCCTCGACACCGTAGGAGTAGATCGCCTGTATGGGTATCCCAAATCTGAATTTCACCTTTGGTGTCACTACTGGCTAAATACTTTCCATTGGGACTAAAGGCAACGTTGAGCACACCGCCAAAAGTATTGGCAAATGCAGTTTGAGTGACTTTTGCCCCCGTAAAATCTGTGTCTTGTAAGGAGGCGTTGAGAAGATATGCCTGTCGAATATATAGGTTAGAAAAGTCAAAATTTTTGAGATCGGTTTTTAAGTAACAGAATAAGTTGAGTAAGTTCCCCGCTGCATAGCCTGTTTGAGATTCTGTGCGATCGCGGAGCTCCGCCAAGATGTTTTTTAGGTGTTGTTCGAGTTGGGATTGGGTTCCAAAATGACTTAAAAGCCTTTCGACTAAAGGATTAACAATAAATTGGATTTGAGCATCGCGCACGTTATCTTGTGTCTGGGATTCCACGATCGCATAGGTTATCAAGAGATCCAGTTTACCCTTGAGAATTTCTTGCTCTAGATTTTGAATGAAGCGTTCTGTGACATATTCCATAATCACAGGTTGTTGGGTCGAACCTGCCTTACAGGTCTCAATTAGCGATCGCGTGTAAAGTACTTCTAATGCCTTAAGTAATTTATGTGAAGGTGCTTTCGGTAAAATTTCTGCTTCCAGCTTTGTTGGTAAGACTCCTTCGCGATTGATCGCCAGCCAGTTCATCACCTTTTGTTGAAGAGGAGACAAACCCTGAAACTGTTCCTCCAGTAAATCCCATAAATTGCTAGAAACGGTACTGCCTTGTGCTAGAAATGCCCGAGCATCTCCAGCACAAAATGTCACGATCGTGGTTGCGGCTAATTTAAGCGCCAGGGGATTGCCACCAAAGTGATTGACGAGATCTTGACTTTGAGATGCTGTAGTTTCCAGACCTTGGGCAGCTAGGAGTCGTTGACCTTCAATTCCTGAGAGTCCTTGCAACTGTAGCGATCGGATGGGAATGTTTGTTCCTTCTCTTACAGCAAGACCGCTTGGTTTTTCGCGACCCGTTAAAATAATGCAACTTTGGTGCGGTTCATCAGAGATACGCTCAAAAAGTTGGCGATACTCCTCATATCCCACTTGGTACTGCCCACTGCGATCGCCAGATTGCAAGATTGACTCAATGTTATCGAGAATCAACAAGCATCGTTTTCGTTTGAGTACTTCCATCAGGGCTGAAATTGAACTCTCGACAGCCTCTGAATTGGTTAGGCTTGGTAAAATTTCGTCGAGTAAAGCATGGAGGGGTGGAGCCTGCCGCAAACTTCGCCAAACATAGATATCAAACCGAGATCGAACTTGTTGAGATATTCTCTCAGCAAGTGTAGTTTTGCCAATCCCACCCTGTCCAAAAATTCCAATCAAATGACAAGGCGTACCAATCCAGGCTTCGAGGGTCTGTAAGTCTGTTTGCCTACCGTAAAAGGACTCTTCTGGTGGCTCGATTTGCTCGGCATCTGACTGGCTGATACTGTCCCAGTATCTCTTTAAAACGGTGCGAAAATTGTTCTTAGTGACCCTCTCATTCAAGGCTTGCGTCAGCTTTCTCCAGATTTCTGCCCCCACACGTCTAACATGAGAGTCTTCATAACCAGTTTGGATGGCAATTTTGGGATAGCTCATTTGCTCCCAAACAAGACGAAAGATTTTTACTTGTACATCGTTAAGGTGTTCTGGTGCGATCGCGCGCTCTATCAACTCAATCGCTTCTTCTACATTCATCTCAGGAAAGTCATTCACTACATTTGCTTAAAAGACGGCCCAAGAGTTTTTGGGGTGTAACTTATAACATATTGATATAATTTAGAGCTTTGCCACGATCTGACGAGAGATGATGCCCCTTTCTTAATCATTATTCATCAAATGTCTCCAGATTTGCTACTTTTTGCCACTATTTGATACTGCCAATGTCTAGTGTTTTTTATAGAGTAGTTGTTGTAAATCATAACCTAAAAGCTTAGAAGACTTCTTCTGTGTTTCAAAGGGAGCATCTCAATTAGGCACTGAGCAAATATACTTAGGGGCATAGAAATAACCGTTGAGGTAAGCACAACGATGCTTCAAGACTTGAGCAACATTGTGACGGTTCCATTGAGCACCAGA
>NZ_CBDDRA010000025.1:0-71683 GCF_965232925.1 Tumidithrix helvetica PCC 7403 | reverse complement strand
TGCCCTTCTTCATGTGCTTTGATGATGCATTTTCTCAGGTCTTCTGAATATGCGACTCCCATTCTTTTCCTCTTTTCTCTAATTCTACCTTGTGTCCGTACTTTCTTGAAAACCGCGATATTCAATTCGTTGTGAATCTTGGTAGCAATCTCCTTAAGTTCTTCCGCAAAGCTAGGATCGCTAGTCATCACAGCTTGCAAATGCGTGGCAATGCTATTTGCTTCAGCTTCTGAGCCACTTGCTTCACCTTGAGCGATCGCTTCCGCAGCCTCTGGATTACCACTTAATTTCTCTTTGATTTTTTGCCGCAGCAAACTCAGTAAGCTGCCAACCTTCTTCAAAGCCTCACCTGTCAGGGTCTTAATCGTTTCCTCAAAAGCTTTTGTAAAAGCCAGTGTTGCAAGTCCTGAGGCAGTAAGTAGGGTTGCTGGTTCCATTGGTTGCACCTTAGCGATGAGTTACTTTGCTCCATTGTGAGCGATCTCCCCTTAATTTAGCAAGCTAATTTTTAGTAAAGTATCGTGCAGAAATTAACAAAGCAATTATTTTCAACTTGGTGGATGACGACCTAGAAATTCTTCTTCAACACGAATAGCCAACATTGTTGCTCTATTTAGATTTAAAGCATCGACTGTAGCCCTTCCAATCGGTGTTAGTCCAACAACTTCCACCCCATTCCAACAAAAATGCTCGTTCCATAACTGTTGACGAGGATTAAAAATAATCACAGTTTCACCAGTTTCCACATCTTCAATTTCTTGACGTGCGCCCTTACGTAGCGAACAGGATACACAAGCAAGCGCCAAATTATCCGCAGTTGTTTCGCCCCCAGCAACTACTGGAAAAACATGATCGATATGAAAAGTTGCTACTTGACCTATTTGCGAGATACCACAATATTCACAGCGATCGCTAGATCTCTGAACAACTAATCTGCGGAGAGATGCTGGAATTGCAGACATTTACCCTTTCTTTGTTACTCGTTGCGATCTTAAACAAAGCAAAGATAAAAATTCTGCCAAATCGATCAGCCCCTGTGCTTCTTGTCTTTCGGCTTGAGCTAAAGTACGTCCTGAATCTTGACAGTCCAACAAGAATTGAAGCCTTGATTGAACTGCTTCTGGAAGCTGAAATTTGGTTAGCTCGAGCGGGATTTCTACAACTTCAACCATATAGTTATAGTACCAAGTATGATTCTACTAAATTCTAGTATAGTGCGTGAGTCTGGTTCCCGAAAATATTCCGCCAAGATTCTACTAAAATGCGATCGATAGCGAAAAGCAACCAGCTTAAAATGATAGGAGCGTTTCAGAGGTGCGATCGCTAGTGAAGTATGCTACAAAAATTAGCAAAGCGATCGACATCTCAATAAAGTTAAAGCCAGAGATAAATCTTTGTAATTGGTTTCGTTCCTTGTCTACTCTTGATTCAGAGGAGATTCTCTATTGATTCTGTTGGCGTGAATGATTTGCATACCAGCGAATCACTAACTTTTCCATCTCTACCCATACTAGGATCAGGAGACTAAAACCAAAGCAAACGGCTAACTCTACTAGAGAGAGTGGCTCCGTACCAAAAAATCGCTGAAGCATCGGCACATAAAGTAGGGCTAATTGCAAAACTGTCGTAAATACAACCGAAGTCAGTAAATAGGGATTAGAAAAAGGGTTTAGCTCGATCAGGAGTTTGGAATTGGAACGACAAGCCAGCGCATGTCCCATTTGGGCGATACAAAGTGTGGTGAAAACAATGCTTTTCCAATGTTGATGCCAAGAAGGATTGGTGGAATTGTAGGCAGTTTCCATCAGCAAGATCGTGAGCAAGCCAAACACAATCCCAATCCGAATAATGTACCAGCCTAAACCCCTAGCAAAAATACTCTCTTTGGGACTAAAGGGAGCGCGTTGCATAATGTCAGGTTCGGAGGGTTCGACCGCCAGTGCCAAGGCAGGTAGACCATCGGTTACCAGATTCATCCATAAAATTTGTAGAGGGGTGAGGGGCACATCGGGTAATCCTAAAAACGGAGCCGCACTAATGGTTAGAACTTCGCCAATATTGCTGCCCAAGATGTACTTGATAAAACGGCGAATATTGGTGTAAACTGTGCGACCTTCTTCGGCAGCAGCGACGATCGTGGCAAAGTTATCATCAAGCAAGATCATGTCACTGGCTTCCTTAGAAACATCTGTGCCTGTGATGCCCATGGCAATCCCGATATTCGCTTGCTTGAGTGCAGGGGCATCGTTTACCCCATCCCCCGTCATTGCCACAATTTCACCCAATCTTTGCAACGATCGCACGATTCTAAGCTTATGTTCGGGAGAGACTCTGGCATAGACACTAGTTTGCAACGCGATCGCATCGAGTGCGGCATCGGGCATGATTTCAAGTTCGTGTCCAGTGACGACGTGGGCTCGATCTTTCTCTATTGCCCCTGTAATTCCAAGATCGGCAGCGATCGCTTGAGCTGTGAGCTGGTGATCGCCCGTAATCATCACAGGTCGAATCCCTGCTTGCTGGCAGATTGCCACGGCTTCAAAGACTTCAGAACGAGGTGCATCTCGCATTCCCACCAAGCCTAACCAGATTAAGTTTTGTTCGAGGTCAGAAGCGCTTGATGCGATCTCCTCTAGCGGGGGTAGTGATTTTAGGGACTTATAGGCAAATCCCAATACCCGAATTCCTTTGGCGGCAAGAGAATTGTTTTGCTCCAAAATTTTGCGGCGATCGCCCTGTGCAAGTGGAAGTACTTGGCGATCGATCGCAATGCGATCGCAACTCGCCAAAATCAATTCTGGCGATCCTTTCGTAAATATGAGGTACTGATTAGAAGAATCTACAGTCTGTAGTTCGCTATCCGTTGCAAATTTTTGGGCGATTTGAAGGCCGATCGCCGAAAATTGATGGCGAAATCCTTCTTCCCAATCTGGATTGACTGAAAACAGACAGATCGCACTCTTACACTTACGTTCTGAAGAGAAGGGAATCTCGGCAACTCTTGGCAAGATCGTGTTTAGCTCTGTGGGGTCGAGTTTAGCTCTGACGGCTAAACATAGGAGCGCACCTTCTGTGGGATCGCCGATCGGTGACCATTCACCGCCATCAGTTCGCTGGAGGTAGGCATCATTACAGACCACACAGGCAGTTAGAATGCTTGTAACTTCTATACATTCCGACACGCTCAGATCGGTTTGAATTCGATCGCCAGTACTACGACCGATCGTAAACTGTCCCACAGGCTCGTACCCCCTACCCCGTATTTGCGCGAGATATTGAGGTGTATAGATCGTTTCTGCCACCATCTTATTTTGCGTGAGCGTGCCCGTTTTATCAGAGCAAATGGTGGTGACCGAACCCAGCGTTTCCACCGCAGAGAGTTTGCGAATTAGGGCATTCCGTTTTACCATGCGTTGCGTTCCCAAAGCTAGGGTAACGGTAATTACGGCTGGTAATCCTTCTGGGACAACAGCGACAGCCATACTGAGAGAGGTGTTGAGTAACTTGATCAAGTTCTCTCCATGCCAGAGTCCAACACCCACAACAATGGCGACCAAGAGCAAAGAACCAAAAACTAAGACATTGGCAAGTTGTCCCATGCGTTTTTGCAGTGGCGTAGGGTCATTCTCAACCCTTTTTAGCATCGATGCCACAAGTCCTAATTCCGTCTGCATTCCCGTAGAAGTGACTAGGACGGTGCCACGCCCCTGAATTACTTCTGTTCCCTGAAACACCATATTGCGACGATCGCCGATTCCTTCTTGGCGATCGAAAACTTTGTTTGCCGTTTTGTTGACCGCCTTTGCCTCTCCTGTTAACGCTGACTCTCTTATCTTGAGATTGACAGCTTCTAAGAGCCGTCCGTCGGCTGCCAACTGCACCCCTGCCTCGATCAGCATGATATCTCCTGGAACCAGATCCACCGAGCGAATTTCTTTCAATTCGCCGCGCAAAACCAATACAGTGGGTGAGGAGAGTCTTTTGAGCGCTGCTAGGGTTGCCTCGGCACGGCTTTCTTGTACATAGCCTAAAATACCGTTAAGAATCACGATTGCAGCGATGGCGATCGCATCCCGAGGAAACTGTTTGGCACTAATATCCAACCATGCTGAAATAACTGCTACGCCGATCAACATCAATAGCATGATGTTGGTAAACTGATCGACAAAAATGCTAAATTTACTGCGGATTTCAGAGGCTTCGAGTTGGTTTTGTCCAAAACTAGCTTGGCGATCGCCGATCTGCTCGGACGTTAACCCCCTATCCCGATCTGTCCCCAGAGCTGCGATCGCTGCTTCTGAGGATAATGTGTGCCAAGCTCGATCTAAACGTAGGTTCGACATCCCTAATCTCTGCACTGCCCTGTATTAAGCCTATCAAGTCTAGACCGAGTTAAGGTTTCTAAACTCTATAGATTCGTTAAGCAGTCATCAGAGCGCGAATGCGTAGTAATATCTTAAGATTTAGGCACATTTACTTACACAAATGCTCTGCCTTGGATATTTTAGGGGTTTTTCTACAGGTACGCTCAATCAAGAACCTGGTTTTTCTTTGCGGATAAAGTTGATAATGCTGTTTGACGAAAGCAGAAAGATCGTGCGAGTTTCAGCCATGACTGAGATTTGAGTTACCCGATCGGCAATCCCCAACGTATCGTGATTGCGATAGTCGTCAGGGATCGGATGAATCATGGAGAGAGGAACCTCTAGCATTTCTGGCA
Source organism: Tumidithrix helvetica PCC 7403 (assembly GCF_965232925.1). Lineage (NCBI taxonomy): Bacteria > Bacillati > Cyanobacteriota > Cyanophyceae > Pseudanabaenales > Pseudanabaenaceae > Tumidithrix > Tumidithrix helvetica. The sequence continues at coordinate 66,963 of NZ_CBDDRA010000025.1, read as the reverse complement.
GAGAAATCACAGGAATCCCATAGAGAGCTTCCAACTCTGACTGAACCACAATTAGATATCGGCTGACGATCGCATTGGAAGCGTTCAAAATTTTCTGATGGAGGTCAACCACGACGATCTCTTGGTCTTCAAAGTTGGTAATGCCTAGGAGCTTATTGCCACTTTTGGCGATCGCTGGCATGGGAATCACCTTTTTGACGCCTTCGAGTTTAACCGCTAGAAATAGATTTCCGAGAGGAAACATCAGGATTTTAAGCGTTGCTTCTTTGACTTTGGTTTTTAGCATAGGGATTTTGCCTTTAACTCAAAACGAGTTGTTTTAGGTTTGCCTCTAGAGTTTTCAAGAGTTCGTGTTCTAAGTATGGCTTGGTCAAATAGCCGCTTGCCCCAAACAGCTTAGCAAGAGAACGATGTTTCTCACCGCCGCGAGAAGTTAACATGACGATCGGCATCTTTGATTGGGGATGCTCGTGACGGAACTGATTGAGAAATTCAAACCCATTCATCCGAGGCATTTCGACATCGCAAAATGCGGCTTTAATATCGGGTTCCTGTCTGATTTTCTCAAGGGCATCGCGACCATCGATCGCTTGAACTACACGATAGCCAGATTTTTTTAAGGTCAGTGACAGTGTTTGTCTCGCCGTGAGCGAGTCATCGATCACTAAGATCGTAGGCACAGAAGTGCTATATACAGCTTCGCTGGGTGGAGTAGTAACCTTGTCTAGCTCCTGCTCGGAATTGGCAACTGAAGCACTCAACTCTAGATCGACTGAAACAGAGGACTGTACAGAGACTTCTTCAGAGGTATTTAACCATCTTGCAATCAGTGCTGAGCCATCTACCACTGGCACTAAAGAGCCATCACCTAAAATTGTGCAGCCATATAGGTAAGGAGGAGGGGCGATCGCTTTTCCAAATGGCTTGATCACAAGTTCTTGCTCATTGAAGATCTGATCGACTTCTAATGCAAGGAATTGAGTGCCTGCTGAGATAATCAGTAATGGGGTTTTGTTTGAGATCGGCAGAGACATAGAACGAATCTGCTCTTCAGAGTTTTTAGGCAGAGGATAACGATGAGAGAAAGCAGATTGAGGATACAAAGGAATCAATTCATCTTGATAGCGATAGAACTGTTGCCCTTGAATAGTTTGAATTTGATCTTCGCCAGCGGTAACAATCGATAAAAGTGTATCTACAGGGATTGCCATCAGATTTACACCTACACTAAAGACCAACAGCTTGGCGGTAGTGAGGGTAAGGGGCAAGCGGATCGTAAAAACAGTGCCTTTTCCTAGCTCAGAATCGATCGTGATGCTACCTTTTAATTTGATCATCTGCTCTCGCACAGAGGTCAAGCCCACCCCTCTACCAGAGATTTCGCTGACTTTTTCTGCGGTCGAAAAGCTAGGAGAAAACAAGAGTTCGTGAATCTGAGCTTGAGTAGTGGGTGCTTTGGGGGACAAAACGCCTTTGGCGATCGCGGCAGCACGAACTTTTTCTGGATCGATGCCTCTGCCATCATCCCTGATTTCAACAAAGGTTTGATTGCCACGATGGTAGGCACGCACTTCAATGCTTGCCTCTGCAGGTTTCCCTTGTTGCACCCGAATATTCGATGGCTCAGTGCCATGATCGAAAGCATTGCGAATCAGATGAACCAGGGGATCGTACAATTTTTCTAGCATGGCTTTATCTACGAGCGTAGCACCGCCACTAATTGACAGTTTGACTTGCTTCCCATATTTGGTAGACAGATCGCGCACCATACGAGGAAAGCGACTGAGAATTTCATTGAGAGGCATCATTCTTGCCCATAGCAAGTCATTTCGCAGTTGCTTGAGGGTTTGCTGCTTTTTGCGTTGGGTGTTTTGAGCCTGCATCGTGAGCAAATCCATATCTCGAATGGTTTCGCCCATCTGTGCCATCTCTTCGACAGACTCTTGTACGAGGGTATAGATATAGCTGTAAGAGTCCATGAGGAGCGGATCGAAGGTTGATAGCTCGGGCAGCATTGAGAGGGAAGTACTGATCTGCTCGCCACCTGTTACAGGTTTCTGACTTCTGACTTCTGATTTTTGACTGCTATCAATCCAACTTTGCAACTTTTTGGTTAGTTCTTCAAAATGCTCGGAACGGCGCTGTAGGTTGAGCAACATACCTTGCAACTGCTGACTTTGCAACGAGGAGCTATTCTCTTGGGTAACGAGTTCACCAGCAAGGTTATTCAAACGTTCGAGCCGAGATAGATCGACGCGAATGGCTTCACTTAATTGAGGTGTGGCAGTAGGTTTGGCTTGTTCTTCCTGTTTGGCGCTAGGTTTGGCTTTGACTGGAGTTTCAATGAGAGAACTTGCAGGGACATCGGCTTTAGAACTGCTTTGTTTGAGCAAGTTGGCAATTTTGAGGTCTGTGTCTTGTTCCTGCGTTAGGCTAGGAATCGTAGGGAGTTTTTGAGCAAGTTGCTCTAAACTAATGAACTGCTCTTCAAAGGGTTTGTTTCGATCGCTGCTTACAACTGGTTCTGTAACTTGATTGGAAATAGGCTGAGCAGGTGGCTCGGAGATCACATCTTTAAGGATCTGGGCTTGGTTAGCAATCTCTAAATCTTGAACGCTCTGGTCGGAAAGAATGAATGCACTCAAATCTAGTACTTCAGATTCATCTGCGTCTTCAGAATCGCCAAACACTGATTCTAGAGCGCTAAAATCTAATCCTGTATCTAACCCATTCTCGTTATCAGATGCTATAGAAGTGAGTTCGATGACTTCTATCTCCTCAAAATCGTTCTCCTCCTCTAGTGATTCGACAATTGACTCCAGTTCGTGATTTATCCCGATACTAGTCTCTTGCTGGACAGGATTTTCAAGCTCGATATCCCAAGGCAAATCATCGGTTCGATCGCTCTCGAGCTGGGAGCCATTTGATGATTCGTGAGGAATTATGATGTTTAATTTATCTGCCTGTTCTGGGCTTGATTGAAAGATTGGGTCTTCGGGAATTTCCTTGAAAAAGCTACTGGCAGACTCCGTAAATTCTTCAGGGATTTCCTCAGAAAGCTCCTGAGTAGATTTCGTGATTTTTTTAGGAATTTCCTCAAAAAATCCATTGGTAGATTCTGTGGACTCTTCGGGGATTTCTTTAAAGAATTCGCGAGCAGATTCTGTTAGTTCTTCAGAGATCTCTTCAGGGATCTCTTCAAAAAATCCACTGGTAGATCCTGTAGGCTCTTCGGGGAGTTCTTCAAAAAATCCACTAGCAGATTCTGTTAGTTCTTCAGGGATCTCTTCAAAAAATCCACTAGCAGATCCTATAAACTCTTCAGGGATCTCTTCAAAAAATCCACTGGTAGATCCTGTTAGTTCTTCGGAGATCTCTTCGGGGAGTTCTTCAAAAAATCCACTGGTAGATTCTGTTATTTCTTCAGGAATCTCTTCAAAAAATCCACTAGCAGATCCTGTAGGCTCTTCAGGGATCTCCTCAAAAAATCCACTAGCAGATCCTATAGACTCTTCGGGGAGTTCTTCAAAAAATCCGCGATCGGATTCTGTTAGTTCTTCGGAGATCTCTTCTGTTAAAACCGCTTTAAATACATCATCCAAAGCAGTACTAGAACTATCTTCTTGCTCGTCATCAAAATCTGAGGTAGTCGCTAGATATTTTGTGGAAGCATCTACGAGACCAGCAAGCATGAGCAAAGCTTCACTGGGAACGCCACCCCGAGCGCGATCGCCTGCTAATACAGCTTCTTGGGCTTCTTTGAAATTGCCGATCGCTACTTGCCCCACTAAAACTGGTTCTTGGGGATGCGCATCTAGAGCTAAAAGGGTATGCTGTGCGATCGCTGAAAATCCAGGTAAATTGAGCAATTCGCCAATACCTGCAAATACTTCTGCCTGCGCTCTGATTTCACCAACGACCTCTTCTTTTTCGGGACAATCTAAAATTGCTTGCAGTCGTTCTAGTCCTTGAGCCACATCGCTCGAAAATACGACCTGAGCAATATCAAAACCGAGTTCCGCAGATGTAGGCAGCTCGACATCCAAACCTAAACTGTCACCCAGCAAAGCTTCGATCACAGCAAAAATCGGCTCAGCTTTTTCGATCGCAGCTTCGACATCATGCTTACCTGTTTGAATTTGCTCGACCAGAGGCGCGCGCAAACAGTCATAGGCTTGCAGCAAAATCTCTTCGATATCGCTATCGATCTCTTGATCTTGGCGATAGAGCGCTCGAAAGATATCTTCTAATCGGTGAGCGATATGCTCAATCGCAGGTAATCCAATACTAGCTGCTCCCCCTTTAATCGAGTGAGCTGCACGCATGAGGTTATGGATTTGAGGAATTTCGTGCTCTGCTTGGAGATTGAGTAATCCTTCTTCGAGAGTTTGCAGGAATTCTAGCGCTTCTTGGCTAAAGTATTGATAAGCTTGATCTCTGATATCAGGGTCGATGGTATGCATGATGTCCCCACTATGATGCGATCTACGATCGCCTGTTGGTTAATGGCTTATTAAAGTTAAGTTGAGTTCGGGTTACCTCTCCCAACATCCCTTCTCCTAAGAACGAGGGGTAAGAAGTTTTTCTTTTCCTTAGCCCCTCTCCTGCAAGGAGAGGGGTTGGGGAGAGGTTTTGGACAGCTCGGTTTAGCTGAGTTTAAACTGACCCACGCTGACTTGGAGCGCTTTGGCAACTTCTAGGAGTTGTTTAAACGAACTCGCTACCGTTGCTGACTGCTCCGAGGCATCTTGGGCGCTGGTTGCCACATCTTGCATGGTTTGACTCACCGATGCTGAAGTTTGCGTTTGTGCTGCCGCTGCCAAAGAAATTTCTTGGACGAGTTTGTTTACTTGGGCGCTAACCTCTGAGATTTGGCTCAGCTTTTGGCGTGACTCTTCTACCAACTGCGTTCCCACAACCACCTGCTCTGTACCTGCTTCCATCGCAGCGACTACCTCGTTAGTTTGGGCTTGAATTTCTTCTACCAGTTGTTCGATATCTGCGGTTGCAGAAGCCGATTGTTGAGCGAGCGCCCGAACTTCTTCGGCAACCACGGCAAACCCTCTACCTTCTTCTCCTGCACGGGCAGCTTCAATCGCCGCGTTAAGTGCGAGTAGGTTGGTTTGAGCCGCAAAGTTACCAATCAGGTTAACCACCTTAGAAATTTTCTGAGAAGCTTCACCCAAGCGTTTGACCTTCTTAGAAGTTTCAGACACCGTTTCGCGGATCGCAGAGATACCCGTTACAGTACGGTTCATGGCTTCGTCCCCTGCTTGTACCACAAGGTTAGATTTTTGCACCTGCTGCTCTGCTTGTTTGGCGCGGCTAGCAACCCCCTGAATTGATTCGGAAATTGTCTGAATTTGACTGAGCGCGTTGGTAATCGATTTGGCTTGAAGACTAGACTCGGTAGCGGCACTGGCTACAGCCATTTCGTTACCCTGTGTGGTGGTTACTACAGATTGCGAAGCCGTTTGCACCTGCTCGACGATCTGACGCAAACTCCGAATAATCGAGTTATAAGAGTCAGCCAGCGTACCAATTTCATCGGCGGTTACCTTTGCCCGAACCGTCAAGTCGCCTTTACTTACAGGGTCAACTTCCATCAGCAGTTCAAGCGCACGTTTTTGCAGCGTTTCTTTTTCTTGGCGTTGTTCTTGGGCGGTTTGGTCGGCTTCTCGACGAGCTTCGACCCGTGCCACTTCAATTTGTTCTACAAAGGTGGCTTGCCCGATCGCTGAGCCTGCTTGACCAGCGAGTTGAGTCATAAAGTCAATTTCATTATCGAGCCAAACATGGGTTTGGGTACAATGATGTGCCACCAGTAGTCCGAACAGTTGATTTTGTTGGACGATCGGAATGACTAGATTCGCTTTGATCGCCAGACGCGCTAACAAGGCTCTATGGTCTGGGTGATAATCGCGCTCTTGCATATCATTGGTGGGTACGATGCGACCGTTGCGATAGGCTTCCAGTAGAGTTTGAGGAATACATGGGTCGGTGGCTTTTTCAGCCAAGGCACTGGGTAGTCCAGGGGAGACTGCTTCGTGGGAAAGATAACCACTCCAATCAGGATTAAACCGATAGATCACCACCCGTTCTGCATTGAGCGCAGTTTTGGCTTCTCGGACGAGGGTCTCTAAGATTGTGTTGAGATCGAGAGACTGCCGTAACTGAGATGCGATCGTCGCCACTAGGTTTTTACGTTCGGCGGCGGCAGCTTGTTCGTCGATCAGCGTCTGAATCTGACTTGCCATGATGTTGATGTTCGTTCCCAACACGGCGAGTTCGTCATCCCCAGAAATTCCCTCAATACGCGTATCGAGTTCGCCCTGTCCCAATTTTTCTACAGCATTGGAAGCTCGGATAATTGGGCGCGTGGCACGGTTGGCGATCAAGAGCGCTAATGCTGATGCCAATATAGCCACTGCGCCAGTGGCGGCTCCTAAGATCAGTAACAATTGCAGTTGTGGTTTGTTCGCAATGCTGGTATCTATTGCGATTACCGCATCCCACTTTAAATCTGGTAAGCCCTCGATCTTAGGCAGGGGTGCATAACCTACAAACTGCTCGTTATTGGATATTAGATCGATCGATGTAACAGCGCCTACTTCGCGTTTTTCCAAGAGTGGTGCTATTCCAGGAAAGTCAGCCTTGAGGCTACGTCCGACTTGCTCCTTTTCTAACGCCACAAAAAACTTACCGTCAGACTCAACCAAGTGATATTGATTGTCATCAACGCCAGTATCTTTAATCAGATCTTCTAGAACCGATGCCTGCATTCTGGTGCGAATAATCGCAATGGTCTTGCCTGTAGTGACATCTTTAATCGGTGCCGCAATAAAATTACTGACCTTTTTGGTTACAACCGATGGTTCAGGCTGGCTGATGTAGGGCTTGTCAGTTTTCAAAGTTGTTTGAAAATATTCACGTTTGAAAATATTGGCAGGTGGGGGCTCTGAACCTGCATCAACAATCAAACTGCCATCTAGCCGATATATAGCGATACTGTCGTAAACTAAATAGGCTTTAATATAGGCTTCCAAAATTGCTTTCTGCTCTGCGATTGTCACAGTAGCTTGAAACTTCGGATTGTTGAATATTGGTAAATTCGCAAGTACCTGAATATCACCATATCGCTCTCGCATAAAGTATGCTACCCGAGTCGCTAACGCACTTGCCCGAACGGCTTTATCTTGTTGAGTAGTGTTAGCGATATTTTGTCCAACATAAAAGTATGCCACTCCCCCTAAAGCCAATAATGGAATTGTGATTGCTGCCACAGATACCAATGTGGTTTTTGTACGCAAGCCCAGCCCTTGCCACCATCGTCCAACGGGATTGCCAGAAGTTTTGCCGACACTGCGAGCTGCGTTCAAATGATTCTGATCGGAAATCGTTACAGGTAATAACAAATCCCCATTCTGACCTTTTTTGAGGATGTCATTCTCGCTGGCTTCGACATCTGACTTCATGCCATTGAGTTTGATGCTGTTCTTGCTATTTTTATCCGTTAACATGCCTGACCTCTAATTAAATTTGTTGATGTGAATTTGTAAAAACTGTTAAAGCTTCTTTGTCGTTTGATTTCTTATGAAAACGACAGATGAGCTGAGTAGAACGAGACCTATTGGAATGCTCTGACTAAAGCATCTCCATTCAAAACCAGCAATGTTTCGCTACCTTCATGCCAGCCCGTTTCATTGAGCCAATATCCACGTAAAAATTTCCCCATCCCCGAATTTGCGAAGGTAGCAGGTGCAGGCAAAATCTGTTCGGATTCGCACCATAGCATCTGCCCCACCTGGGTCACCGCTAGCCCGATTGCCATGCCCTGCGATCTCACCAAAATTACACTACAGTTGGTCTGGGTGTACCCAGACCGATATAAGGGCTCAAAGCCCATCAAATAGGCAAGATCGACAACCCATAAAACTTCGCCCCGCCAGTTGCAAACACCCATCACAGTTGGCGCTACGTCAGCGATCGCGGTAATTTGCCCCAACGAGAGATTGAGAATCTCTACGAGTTGCTTTGTCGCTAACATCACTTTTTGGGTGGGGGACACCGAAAAAGTTAAAAACTGCTCGGTGTTAATTTTTTGATGTGCCGAGCCAGTTTGTTTAGGGGTCGAATTTGGCGTTGAACTGGTTATCGAACCAGTTGTTGTCAGTGGGGTAGCCATAGATCTGTGCCTGCCTTAATAGCTTTGATATTTAACTTTGAGCCTTAAACTGACTAACCTTTGCCTCAACTTTTAGCGAAAGCACTGCATCGAGCAGAAAATCGCTAAGATCGACACTTTCTTACTGCTTTATTTCACCAAAAGCTTTACAGTCCGAATCAGTTCCTCTGGATCGATCGGTTTGGTGATGTAAGAAGAAGCCCCCTGTTTCATACCCCAAAATTTATCCATCTCGCCGCTTTTGGTTGAGCAAAGCACGATCGGAATATCTTTGGTGTCTGGGCTATCTTTGAGTTCGCGACACAGCTCAAACCCACTCTCCCCTGGTAAAACCACATCCATCACAATTACATCAGGCTTTTGCTGTGCGAGTTTTACCTTGGCATCTTCGCTACTGGTTGCAACAGAGGTTGTAAAGCCAGCTCCTCGTAAGGTGCCCGTAATAATTTCTGCTTGAGTTAGCGTATCTTCTACGATTAAAACCGTTGCCATTGTAAACTCTCCGTGAATTAACTAGATCCTGAAAATAAAATCCTAGCGAAAAATTGATACGACTAAAACGAACGCCTCCTTTAGAATTTTGCTACAAGTAGCTAACTACTTTCTAGATACTTTTCTACGATTTGGCATACTTTGTCTTCTTCTGGGGGTTTACTGAGAAAATCAGAAGACCCCGCCATTTTGGCTCTGACGCGATCGATCACGCCGTCATGCCCAGTGAGAATCACGATGGGGACATCGCGAAACGCCGAGGTTTTACGCAAAAAAGAGCAAAGCTCGTAGCCATTAGAGTTAGGCATCACCAAATCGAGAAATATCAAGTCAGGTTTGTTTTTTAACAATGTACTGACCCCTTGCAACGGATCGAGAATATTTAATACCTCGTACCCAGCTTTACTCAAAATCCTTGTCATCTCCATCCCAATCTGGGGGCTGTCATCAATACAGGCAATCAAGCCTTTTTTGGCTTCAGGCTTGACTTCTACTGGCTTGGCAATTGGAGAAGGCAAGTCGGGTGCTTCTCGTAAGGAAACAATGCCATCAATCACGAGGGGCAAAAGCGATCGCATCACCGAAATATGCGATCTGTGCATCCTGATCGCCAAATCCCAAATTGTGTTGTTACTATTGAGCAACTTCACCAACATCTGATGGGCTTCTTTTGAAAGTGCCTCGGCTTCCACCATTGCTTCTAAGCGATCGGGTGCAAGCAAAACGGGCACAAAATTTAAAGAAAAGCCCGGAATCATATTTTGAACGTGACCTAGCCCCGAATTCAGCCATTTTTGCCTAGCCTGCAACGCACCTTGCAAAACTTGCTGAGAAGACACTAGGACAAAAGGCTGTTGAGGATTTCTATGTTCAGTCCAAGTCGTCACTAGTTCCTGCCGACTAATCAGCGCATAAAAAACCTCTTGAATGCTCCCAAGAATTAGCATTTTGGCTTTTTCTTGCTCGATCAATCCTTGCTTGAGGGCTTGGTTGACGACAAAAAACTCCCAAGGTTCAGTAGGATCGCCAAATTTGCTAAACCATTCCTCTAGTTTTGCGTTAGGACAATATTGTCTCATAGCTCGATAAAATCTTCTAACGCGGTGACTGCCGCCCGTGGCGTAGACCAATCTTCCTAAATAGAAGTAGAGAAAATAATGAACTGACGGGTTTCTTTCTGAAAAAATGACGAGTTCCCCAGAGCTGCGCTCATCTTGGATTAGCTTCAGATGAGGAGCAATTTCTATTGTCGATGTAGCATCTGTATCCATTAGATTTACTTCAAAACAACTCAGGTACCCCAGCAGCATGAATCAAAAAAGATTCATAAAACTTTCGATCTGTCTCAGAAAATACAATACTGACTTCAACACAATCTAGAGAGCGATCGCATAGTAAAGGAAAACTTTTAAGCTTTTTAACTTTTACCCTGAAAATAGGATTGAATCGAGCGCTCAATTTATTTCTTAAGCTATGCATTGCTATCTAACTTTAGAGCTATGGTTGTTCCAAAACATCACCCAACAAGGTGAGGTTCAAACCATCCTATTTTAGTGCCTAAATTTTGTTTTTTTTCAGGTAAGACCTCAGCATTATCAGTTACAAAATCTTCTGTAAAAAAATAAAGCTATTTTCTGTAGTCAAGATCGGCAATTGATTCGTTCAAATCTTAGCAAATTGGAATTCGGCAAACTTTAAGCTCAATATACATTATTTAGTGATTTTTCACCATTTTCTGATATTTCAATCCAAGCGTGGTTCATCAGCAATTATTTCTTTACCTAGAATCGTAGATACTGTCTTGAGAGTCAAGAGAGAATCGGGCAATTTGTGAATTGCCCCTACGACATACAAACGATTTAGGCTTGCTATATTTGGAAAATCAAGCGACGACAGGCTAAAGCGCTTACTTCCTATAAATGGTGGAATCGATAATTTCAAATTGATTTTGGTTGTAATTCTCCAAGTGGGGATGCATAAAGCCGAAGCGGATCGTGTCAGCTTTTACTCCACCTGCAAACTCTTCTACTTTAAATTCGACTCTGTGGGCAGGAACCACCTGCTCGGCACATAATGAAGCGGAGATTTCAGTATCTTGAAGGTTAAATCGAAAGCAAATGGGAAACAACAAATTGTTTTGAATGCGAAGGTCTTTATAACCATAGACAACCGTTGCATCAGACCCTAAGGGGGCAAACCGAGTTTCGTCTGTGTATAAATCTCGCGAGTGGGGATATCGCTCGATTGCAATGAGTCCTGCTTTGAGTGCGAGGAAGTATAACAAACCTGATAGCTGGCATAACCCTCCCCCCACATCGGCACTGAGTTCATCCCCCAAGATCGTGCGACCTTCTAAATAACCTTTGTTTTTGTCGGGTTTTCCAATCAAGTGCCAAAATGAAAAAATTCGATCGGGATGAATGAGCACGTTCTCAATCTTTTGAATGGCGATCGCGAGGTTATGTTTTTTACTCTCTGAGTAGCTGGTTGGGTAAATTGCCTGGGCGATCGTTATTTGAGGCTGAAAAGATTTTTGCTGTTCGGTCGTAATCTGATTAAACTTCACAAACCTACTAGACTTTCTTGTTGCTCGATCCAGTAGGTGTCTTTGCGCAAGTTTGAGGTGCATTTTTAGATTAGATGGAACCAGATGCTTCATTGATTTTTTGGATTCATTGATTTTAAGATTTTTTACGATCTTCCTCTTTTTGGGATCCATCCCTTAACGAATTTAAGCAAATCGGTCGTAATAATACCCTGAGGAAAAAAGATGCTCCCTAACACAATTAATAAACCAAAAATAATCAAGCGACCCGCACTCAAAAATTGTGACAGCCAAATCGGGATGCCTTCAATGCCAGCGATCGCGCGCAGAATTTCAGGCAGAGCGGTAAGAACCATGCCCCCCACCACAGGCCCAATAAAAGTTCTGGAGCCACCAATCAGTACAAAAGCTAAATAGGTAATGCTGGCATCAAAGGTGCCTTGACGGGCATTCCAAGTATTGAGAAAGTGGGCACTCAGCGCCCCAACTATACCCGCTAAAATTGCCCCCAAGGTAAAAGACAAAACCTTGTAATAGGTAGGATTTATACCCATGGCATCGGCAGCCAGCTCATCCTCGCGAATGGCGATCAAGGCTCGACCGACTCTGATCCTTTCTAGGCGATACATAAACACCATGCTGAGCACCAATAACGGTAGTGCAATCCATAGATACTCAATGGGCGTGCGAAAGGGCTGCGGAATATCAAAAATTCCTACTGCTCCGCCTGTAATCTCTTGAGTCTCCGAGAAAATTTGCAAGATGCGTACAAATGCGATCGTCGCGATCGCTAAGTAAATTCCCCTTAAACGTAGAACGGGAATCCCCAGCACGATCGCCAAAAGCCCTGAAACGACGCCAGCAATCAGCATCTCTAAAAACAGCAGGGGCATTGAGGAAAGCTCACCTGTAGCAGGCACGCTCACCCTAATCGAAATAATTGCGGCAATATAGCCACCCAAGGCATAAAACCCAGGCGTCGCCAAAGAGAGCTGCCCTGCCATCAGGGGTAAATACACCGAAATTCCCAAGATGGAACCCAGTACCATCTGCACAATTAGAGAACCATAGGTATTAAAAAAATCTGCCATTGTGGTTTAGGGATCATCAAGTTGATTGCGATTAAAAAATTGCCAGTGAGGTTCAAAAAAGTTGGAGCTGCTGGGCGGGCTGAGCCAGTTTTGTCCAAGGCAAAGACGGCACAGGTAGGTTTTGCTGCTCTAACATCTGTTGAAAATAGAGAGCATTGTGGGGCGATCGCTCCTCAATCGGACAGTGCATAAAGAAATAAATGCGTTTGTTTTGCTGCAACCATGTCTCAATCCAAGTCACCCATTCTGCTAAAAAAGGTTGGTTATAGGAGCGATCGGGATGGCTGACAAAGCGGACGAAACTAAAATCAGTAGTCATGCTGACTTGCAGGGGGAGTCTAGGTTTACGCCGTTCGGATGGCATTGACTCAGGTAAAAAAGGTTCGGGTGACTCATAAATCGGTCGAGAGTCTAGTAAGACACGCCCAATGCCGAGTTGTTGTAGGGTCTCCGTCAGATTGCTGGCATAGGGCTCGCGAAACCAAGCAGGATGACGCACCTCTAATGAAGTGGTATAGCCGCTTTGAGAAAGGGCTTTGAGAAATTGGGTGAGATCGTTGGTATGAGCAGGGCTGTAACTGGGGGGTAACTGGGCAAATGTAATGCCTAAGCGATTCCCTAAGCCACCCATTAATTCTAAAAACTTGAGCACCTCAGGAATCATCGGAGCCAGAAGTCCCTGATGGGTAAGAGCCTTAGGAATTTTAGGGCAAAATGTAAATCCTTGGGGTGTTTCGACAGCCCAACGTGCCACAGTGTCTTTGCTAGGCGTCACATAAAATGTTGTATTCCCCTCTACAGTTGTGAAGCGTTGGCTGTAGAGTTTCAAGAAATTTGTTGGTTGACTTTTGGGCGGATAAAAATCCCCGATCCAGCCCTTGTAAGCCCAAACAGCACAGCCCAGAAAAAAATTAGGCGTAAAATTATCCACAGCCAACTAGCCTTTTACTTGGCTGAGCAGCTGCTTAATGGTCTTAAGTAACTCAGGTGGATGGTAAGGTTTGGTCAAATAAGCGTCAGCCCCCTGCTTCATTCCCCAATATTTGTCAAACTCCTCACTTTTGGTCGAACACATGATCACGGGGACATCTTTTGTGGCGGCATTATTTTTAATCCAACGACATAGCTCATAGCCATTCATCCGAGGCATCACAACGTCTGTTACTACCAAGTCTGGCGTCGTCCCCTTCATTTTTTCAATTGCCTCAGCCCCATCTTGAGCTTCGATCACATCCATACCTTGCTGTCTCAGTTGCCCTGAGACCATATCCCGCACCATTGCACTGTCATCTACAATCAAAATCGTCGCCATATCTACCTTCCTGCTAAACCTACTTTAGCGTTGACGGGATGGGCTAGCTCACTCATATTACTTATATGCCTGATTTTTGCCGCCAACATACCTATTAGTCTTTGTTTTTCTAAAATATATAAGTCTTAAATATTTATTCAGCATACACGACATGAAATCGCTACCTGGTTGCACATACAACAATTAAGTAAGTCAACAACCATGTTTATTTATGAAGTGCCTTAGCAAGGATCAATCATATATGCTGTACGCCTCTAGTAGAACATCAGGGAAATTATTAATCGACAGTATAACAGAATGCAAATTGTTTAGCGTATCGTGCGTTAACAACTCAGCAGTTCTCAAGTATGAAAATAGCGACCTAACCCATTGCATAACAGTTAGGATCGATGTGCAACTTTTTTAAAATGCATGGATGGCATGAGATTTTATATCATTCCCCCAAAAGCGGCATCGCCGCTTTTGGGAAAACCGCGCATTGCGTGGAACTCAAATCTCGATCTATTGCCAATTCAATTGCCAGTGATATAGCAATGATGCCTGATTCATAAGCAATTTTTCTTTGCCTAGAATCGTATGGACAATTCATGAATTGTCTATACATACAAAGCAAATAGGGTTGCTATATTACAAATTGGTGAGTGAAAAAAAACAGGCATTTAGCCTGCTTTTTAGATATTAATTGTGAGAATTGCGTAGTTGTTAGCTTCGTCAGCTTTAGAAGTTTAGTTCCACAGCTTGAACCTTTTCAACTTGCTTCTTCTTCAAAACTAACATGACCTGAGTCGCAATCACGGAAGCAAAGAAAGCTAAGAGCCATTGAATTCGTCTTGGATCTTGCAACACAATTTCGCCATCGGCTTGTCCAAACCCACCCACATTAGGATTTTTGGTTAGGGGCGCACCTGCCTTGACGGAATCATATTGAGTTACGATTAATTCAGGACCAGCAGGAATCTTTTCGACAACAGGGTTTCCAGTTTCAGGCTGAATGGTTACTTCGTAGCCACCATAGATACCTTCATCTTCATTGGGGGCGATTTCTGAAATCTGAGCAATCGTACCAGATACAGGCGATGTATATTCACCATTGTTGCTCTTTAGACCTGTTGGGTAGATCTGACCGCGACCGCGATTGCCACCAGCATGAACGGCGTACTTGAGGAAGTGAACGCTCTTGTCTGTAGCAGGATCGGGGGATAGCACAGGGAAAACGATTTCAGAATATTCATCGCCTGAAATTGGACCTACCAACACAATATTTTCTTTGGTGTCACTGTAGGGCTGATAGTAAATATCCTTGGTTTTTTCTTTTAATTCTTCAGGAATGCGATCTTCTGGAGCAATTTTAAATCCTTCGGGCAATACCAAGACTGCGCCGATATTTAGCCCGCCCTTTGAACCATCGGCCGTAACCTGCTGTTGGCTATGGTCATAGGGAATTTTAATCACTGCTTCAAATACAGTGTCAGGCTTAACAGATTGGGGCAACTCCAATACTGTCTTTTTTTCGGCTAGGTGACAGTTCGCACAAACAATTCGACCCGTTGCCTCTCTAGGATTTTCATAGGCTTCTTGGGCAAAGTAGGGATAGGCTTGAACGGGGGATGCTGCTAACCCATAAAACAGAATAGTTATAGCAGCGATCGCTACGAGCAACGTCTTTTTCATCGATTATGGTTTAAATATCTAAGAAATATATAAGTGCAAAATTATGGAATCAGTTTTTGATGGGTAATGAATATCCCACAACTGATCGCTGAAAGCGAACCAAATCTATGACCACCAAGGTGCTTCGTTGGTGCGGAAATCAGTTTCTTTCCAAGGGGTAAACTGTACCTTGTCATCAGAAACTGTGGTATGAACCAAGGCAAGAGATAATGGCGCAGGTCCACGTACTACCTTACCTGTATTGTCATACTGAGATCCATGGCAAGGACACATAAATTTATTGGCGGCTACATTCCAGGGGACAACACAGCCCAAATGCGTGCAAACGGCGTTAATTCCGTAAGCCGCAATATCTTTGTTATCAGTCACAACTAAATAGGTTGGATCGCCTTTTAGACCTTGAGCCAGTACGCGATCGCCAACCTGATGCGTAGCCAAAAATTGGGAGGCAACAACATCGTTACCAAGAGCATCTTTGGCAGTTACACCACCACCACTACCACCGCTAGACGGTGGCACAAAATATTGCACTACGGGATACAACGCCCCTAGTATTGTGACACCAGCCGCTCCACCAGTTAGAAGATTCATAAACTGGCGACGACCCATGCTAGGCACATCACCTGATACGGAAGCTTGACTCATACCTGAAATTTATCCTTCTTATTTATCCTTCGCTCTTAACTGCAATGATTTCCACAGACTTACGATTTGTTATTGGCTGATTGTGATTGGCTTAATAACGGGCAAGCGTGAATATTACATTTTGTATCTTGTTCTGTACCATCATATCTACTATCTCAGCCCTTCTCGCGATTTGTTTTGCAACGAAATGTTAACTAAGCTGATTTTGTAAATAAGTGTGAAATTGTCAGATCTTTTTTATCCCTAATGTGCTGATAGCAGGCTATCGGGGCAAATATCTTTTGCGCGAGAACTTTTTATGCAAGCCTATAACAGATCGCAAAACTCAAATCTCTCGCTTCACAACTGCAATTGAAATTTGAAACAGTAAATTTATAAGGAGTTCACTTTTGGATGAATGAATTATTTTTAGAGACTTCTGGTTTTTGGGGCTTCTATAGCGATCCTTAATTGTTTGTGAACGTAGCAGGCAAGATGCCTGCGCTACAAATTAATTACAATGCATTTAGGATTGCTATATGTAAGATGAAAAGTAATCGATCTTCGGCTGAAACTAACGATGTTTTTTTACAGATGCTTCTGTAGCAGCTAGGGGATAGTAGCCTTATTTTTTGTATTGCCTCTATGTCCCAAAATCAGTCCTCGCAGTTTTCAAAATACCGAATCATAGGTCTGGTTGGCAGAGGGCAATTTGGCAGGGTTTTGTGTGCCCGTAACCGAGACACCAAAAGTTTGGTCGCACTTAAGGAGCTAGAACAAAAAAGATTTCCTACGAGTAAATTGCTGCGAGAACTGAGATTTTTAATCAGCTTGCAGCATCCCAATATTGTGTCCTGTATGTCACTCGTTCATAGCAAGAACTGTCGCTATCTTGTCATGGAATATTGTGCTTCAGGGACATTGAGGGAATTGATCGACCACCACGATCGGCTTTCGCCTCAGCAGTGTATCGCCTTGGTGATGGATATTTTATTGGGATTAGAACATGCCCACAATGCCGAGATTATTCATTGCGATCTCAAACCTGAGAATGTGCTGCTAACGCTCACAACAGGGGGATGGAAAGCAAAGCTCTCTGATTTTGGCATTGCTCGCCTGAGCCAAGAAATTGCTGAAGAAAATGGGGCAGGTAATACGGGTTCGCCAGGATATATGGCTCCCGAACGATTTTACGGTCAGTTTTCGATCGCTTCGGATATCTATGCTGTTGGCATTATGCTCTATGAGTTACTGTTAAAAGATCGTCCTTTTACTGGCAAGCCTTCTGAGTTAATGTCCGCTCACATGAATCAAAGAGTATCCATTCCTGATTCAGTACCTCGATCGCTGCAAGCAATTATCATAAAAGCACTCCAGAAGCTTCCAGCCCGTCGTTACACGACAGCGCGGCAAATGCTGGAAGAATTGCAAGCGATCGCCAAGTCACCCGAAGTGATGAACCTCGTTCTAGAGCCAATTTCCAGTCTCAACGATTTACCAACTGTCTCCTTAGCAGAGCGATCGGATTTACTCCTATGGCAAAATATGCCCGATCTCGTGGTATCAATTGCCTATTCGTCTCAAGAAAGTGAATGGATGTACTATGCCACAACATCCCAAATCCTAAGACAACAGGTGTCTCAGGATTTGAGCTTTTATGGGGATGAGGAGTTCGTTGCTAAGTTCAATCATCAGATTGCCGCGATCGTTATCCCCGCACAGCCAAGTGACATTGCCTTTGTCATTACTCGCCGCACAGTTCATCGCCAGATCGCAGGCAAATGGCAGACTATCTATCAAATCAGTCAAACTCCCGAAACTCAGACAGCAGAACTTCAAAATCAACAGTCATCTAAAAGCTTTCTCTGGGCGATATCCCCCAAAGCAGATTGGATTGCTGTTGCGATCGGCAATTCGCTAGAAATTAAGAACCTCAAATATTTAAGATCCGTAAAATTAGGATTTAACCAGCGAATTATCAACTTTCTTGTCGCGATTGACCAGCATCATCTCGTGGCGATCGCCAATCAACCCAATACCCAAGATAGCCGCCTCATGACGATCTCTCGCAGGGGAAATCTGATGGAAAAATTGACATTGCCATCCCTCATTGCTCTAGCGATCGCGGGTCAACCTTCTCATCGCTTGCTTTTGGTGGAGGCAAAAAATCCTAAAACCATTCTTTTGCTCGATCTCAAGCCTTATCATATTACGCGTATCGTCTTAGCCTATCAACCAATTTTAATTGCACCAACAGATTGGGGCTATGCGATTACAGGAGTTGGTAAAAACTCTCTAGCAAATCACGAATCAGTGGAAACTCGCAAAACAGCAATTGTCCTGATTGATTTTTACGGTCAGAATCTTGGTTGCTTAGAAGTAGAAGGAGAAATTGTGGCGATCGCGGCGATCGGTATCCAATCCCTAGCAATTTCTGTCATTCAAAATCAGCGCAATCGTTTATGTTTCATCGATCTAAAAGAGTTAGATATCGATCTAATTTTTTAGCAATCCTTTTTGATTGGTATTTTGATTGGTATGTAGAGGCAATTCATGAATTGCCTCTACGATTCTAGACTGACTGCTATATCTGGTCTCGGAAATACTGAATCTCGATCTTAAGAGTTTTCAACATCTTGTTTGATTGGAAGTTCTATCACAAATTCCGTACCTTGACCTTCCTCGGAAATGTAATACAGTTTGCCACCGTGTTTCTCGGTGATGATTTGATAGCTAATCGATAATCCCAGTCCTGTCCCTTTCCCAACGGGTTTAGTGGTAAAAAATGGATCGAACAGTTTGGCATCAAGGGACTTGGGAATGCCCCTGCCACTATCCGCAATGCGGATGGCAATATTAAAGGCATCGAGCTGAATGGTTTGAATGCGAATGCTTAAAGCTTTTGTTTGACCATCCTGCCATGTCGGCTGTCCGTTCACAAACGACCACTTACCGCGCGATTGCCCCTCCTCTTCTAAGGCATCGATCGCATTCACCAGAATATTCATAAACACCTGGTTTAACTGACTGGCAAAACATGCAATCGCAGGCAGTCTGCCGTATTCTTTCACGATCAGAATCTCAGGATGCTCCGGAGACGCCTTGATCCGATTTTGCAAAATCATCAAGGTGCTATCTAAACCATCATGAATATCAACAGGTTTAAACCCAGTTTCATCTGTGCGCGAAAAGTGATGGAGCGATCGCACAATCGACTGAATCCGCTCTGCCCCAATTTTGATCGAGGCAATCAGTTTGAGAAAGTCTTCTGCCAGAAAATCGATATCAATCTCTTCGGACTTGGCTTTAACTTCGGGCACAGGATCGCTATAGTGCTGTCGATACAAATTTAATAGATCGAGCAAATTTTCGGTATAGCTGTCGGCATGGGTAAGATTGCCATAGATAAAGTTCACAGGATTATTAATCTCATGGGCAATCCCCGCCACAAGTTGCCCCAAACTCGACATCTTCTCGGTTTGAATCAACTGAGCCTGCGTATGTTTTAGCGTACTCAGTGCCTTTTCTAATCGTTGTGCTTGTTTTCTCGATTGAACCTCTGACGCTCGTAAAGCTGTTTCTGCCGCCAGTCGCTCCGTAATATCGCGAAAACTCCAAACTCTTCCCACGCATATACTATCGAGACGCTGCGGCTGCGAATAACATTCTAGGGTTCTACCATCCTTCAGTTTGACCGTATCGAAACTATCCACCTGAACGGGTAGCTGCTCGAATTTATGCGTAAATGCCATTGGATCTTGGAGTCGATCGAGCATAAACCCCAAAATCTGACTGTCATGATGAGATGTGAGTATGCGTTGTGGGATGTGCCACAGATCGGCAAATTTTTGATTGCAGATCACGACTTTTCCTTGATGATCGACGACGAGAATGCCATCAGCACTGGCTTCTAAGGTGGCTCCCAACAGGGCAAAGCTGCGATTGGTTTCGGCCTCGGCGAGCACGCGATCGCTAATGTTTGTGTAAATTCCTACTGCCCCAGTTACTTTGCCTGAAAAGTCTTTGATCGCATTCGCCCGCAATGAAATGGGAATTATATGCCCCATGCTGTTGCACATTTCGATTTCATCACTCCAAGAGCCTCCAGCCATAACAGTTTTGAGGATCGTCTCGGAAATCAGCGGATTGGCAAATAGGGTTGGTGGTAGTCCAGGTGTTTTTAGCTCAGCCAAAGAATAGCCAAACAGATCGGAGAATGCCTTATTTACATATATCGCCCTGCTATTGGCATCAAAAATGCTCATGGCATCACTGGCACTCTCAAGTGCAGTACCAATCTGCAAAAACGCCTGCTCGATCGCCATGCGATCGCTGACCTCAGCTTGCAAAGCTACCTTTTGCGCTTCAAGTTGTTGCTCAAGCTCTGCTTTTGCTTTTAAGCAGTCCTGATATTGCTCAAAATCTGTCACTGACTATCCCCTCTCGTCCTATGAGTTAGCTTTCAGCTTTTAAGAATGTAGCTAGCTGCTCATCGCTTCTCGATCCTTACTTGAAGTATACAAACATTGTATCGCCCGCAATTTTGCTTAAATTGTGCAATTCTCTATAAATTTCCGATCGAATCGCAGGCTAAAATCTGGAAATGCCAACGCCCTGAATCTAAATATTTACTGAACTTAAGGCGATCGGGCGCGACCAAATTTTCAAAACAGCTTAAACACAATCAGCATGTTAAAATTGACCACTAGTGTTGTTAGCCAGTAAAGCTCAAAGCATCTCTAGGCTTTTACCTAGCGTTTTTAATCACCCTTAAAATGACTGGGGTATTTGAATTCTCAAGTTGTGATTCCCCAACCAGAATCTCAAGTATGAGTCTTAGCCATCAGACCTAATGTTTCAGTAATTAGGATCTGAAGTCTCGTATCCCTTAGGTTATATCCATGTGGAATGTCATATCATCCCAGCAGTATCCTGTTTTTGGCCCAGAGATCAAATGTCCGCACTGCCATCAAATTATTCCAGCCTTAATTTTGACTGATACCTATCTCTGTCCTCGGCATGGAGCATTTGAAGTCAAACCAGAAACCAAAGACCTCGTCCATCTCCAATCAGAGCGTCAATGGCGACTGTGGGAGGGCGAATGGTATCGACAACATACCCATCCAGATGGGATTCGCTTTGAGATTCACGAGACCCTAGATAAACTTTATACGCAAGGATACCGAGCCACAAAAGTAACGATCGCGCATCGCTACAAAGACTTGGTAAGTTCTTATTTAGAGCGCAGCCCCATTGACAGTGAAATTCAGAGACTCTATGGTTTGCTAGTCGAGTTTAGTCCCTCAGAACAAGTTGAGCCCCGCTGGGGGGTGGTCAACTTTGATATGGATAAAGAGTTTGGCGCGCCGCGTAGCTATCCTTACTTCCGTCCTTTTTGAGGCAGAGACTGAATATTGCTATTCGTATCCCCTGAGCCTTGAAACAGAGGAACCGCATGAAGCGGATCGGAGGTAAAAACACCTGGTACATTTAGGGTCGGACTTTGTGGTGAAGCATTTGGGGTAGCTGGTGTGACCGACACAGTTGGCACAAAATTAATCTCTGTTTTCTGAAGGTTGACATCAGAGGTATTGTCAACGACTTGGCGATCGAATAAGTTCCCATTGGTAGGGGTTACAGGCTCTCCCTGAGGCGATCGCAGCGTATTGGCATCACCTTTTCTGGGCTTGATCTGCCCCTCAACATTGGGTAGATCGGTATCGTTTTTTTGTGCCCAAACAGATTCAGCCCCTATGGCAACATTCCCAAAAGCCACAGAGAAGATGAGCGACACAGGGAACAAATAAGCCGTTTTCAGATGAGCTAATGAATAGATCTCACCTCTTTTCTTGTTTAACATAGCGTTTCGTCAAAACTCGATTTGAATCTACATCCATATTGTGACATGGAAAATAAATCGCAAGTTTATGCTTGCCTGCGATGCCATCTATAAAAATTTGTGGGATCGCCTAGACAGCCATCCCTAAATCAAAAATTCTTGGTATGAAAGAATCCCGATCGCGATCTGTACTATTCAACGGCTCGATCGGCAGTGGGTTGCGATCGCTGTTTGATCCGATCGATTTCAGCTTTAAACCCTAGTACCACGAGGATATTGGCAAGGGTTAAAAATGACTCCGCTCCACCATGCAACCAGTCCACATTCGCGAGCGTCTCGCCATAGGCTTTTAAGGCATAGATCCCTGCGGGAATTGTGAGGGCAACAAAGACTAACGTGCCATAGAACCCAAATAATGCGAGTCTAGGCATAAGTTTGGATTTTGTGATAAACCACAGGAAGGCAAGATAGGGGAATAAAGAGAGGGCAAAGATTGTTTCTTTGTTCATAAGATTTCCCGATCGGTTGTTGATCGGCTGCGCCAGATTTGATAAGCCGCGATCGCCAAGGTGCAATTTCCCACCAGCGTCATCGTCGCTTGAACCGTTACCAGCCATTCTAAGGCAGGCGGATTATCAAAGAAATGCCAGGTACAAGCACACATCGCACTAACTAAAGCGGGGAGCATGGCAAACGCTAGTCCGCGCCAGATTGCTTGCTGCGTAAGTTTGGCATATTCCCAAATCAACCAAATCGCGATCGCCCATTCCAGCACACTAGAAATATGAATAATCCATGTGGGAAAAGAAAGTGCATTCATGAATTTATTTTGGCTTTAGATGATACAAACGAGATGTTAGTAATTAGGCAAAATTGAAATTGCCAGCATTGCTATTCGACTGCTTTGTACTATAAGTTTAAGACGAATTACCTAATACTCTACGCCCGATGGATATAAAAACGATCATCCGCGATATTCCCGATTTTCCTCAAGCAGGAATTTTGTTTCGGGATATCACCCCTTTACTGGCACATCCACAAGGACTCACCACAATTATTAAAGGCTTTGCATCTGGATTTGCCGATGTCCAGATCGACTATGTTGTGGGTATGGAGTCTCGCGGTTTTATCGTGGGTGCGCCTATGGCGCAACATTTAGGTTGTGGCTTTATCCCCGTCCGCAAACCCAATAAGCTACCTGCCGCTGTACATCAAGTCGAATATGCCTTGGAGTATGGTACGGATAAGCTAGAGATGCACCAAGATGCTTTTCCATCAGGCAGTAAGGTTTTGATCTTAGATGATGTTATTGCTACAGGTGGTACGGCGGCAGCGGCGGCAAAACTGGTCTCTATGGCAGGAGGATCGCTTGTGGGCTTTGGCTTTATCGTTGAGCTAGACTTTTTAGCAGGTCGTAAGGTTTTGCCTGATGTGCCGATCGTGTCTTTGGTCAATTATTAGTTGGCTTATTCGCTAACTATCGTTTTAGAAAGCCTTTGAGGCTTAGCTCGATGGAGCGATCGCTGGGTATTGGCTTTTCCTAATCCCATCGCTTTGTCCTACGATTAAAAAACTACGACGCAGTTTAAAAGTTGCGCTATGCACTGAACTTAAATTTCGCTCTGTTGTGAATTCAATACTTTTGAATTATTTGTATTGGGTGTAATACCATTGCCTAGATTCAGAAAATCCCTGATATTATGCTATACCCAACGACCTTCACAAATGGCTACAAGGTGAAGGCATTCTCTATTCTTACATTCTCAGCGATCGCCCTAAATCATTAACTTCTCCACAAAGGCTCTCTCCATCAATCGCTTGGGCATCGCCCAAAAAGCAGATCTGGAAATTCTTCCTTCAGCATTGGTTGAGATCGGTAATGGATTGTAGCGGAAATGTAAAGTTCTCGCTCGGAATGTCAAGCAAAAGTACGATAATGCAGTTAGGTAATTGCTTCCTCAGAGCGCGATCGCGCTCTGAGGAAGCTAAGGAATTTCTATTTTCGGGTTCAGACAATATGCAAATTTGGTAGTTGTAATGTTTTGATATTTCTAGGGCAAATTGCAGGCTATTTACTGATGGACATCCGAGAAAAGCTAGAAAAGCATAAACAATGGCTGCTAAAAACGGAAGGTATTGATGCAGAAAAGTTTGTCGTCAAGGGATCTGAGCTAATTGGAGCCAACCTTAGAGGTGCTAATCTCAGAGAAGCCGATCTTGAGGGGGCTAACCTGATCGGTGCGAACCTTTTTGCTGCCAGTTTGATCGGTGCGAATCTAAGCAAAGCCAATCTTACAGAAGCTACGCTCATTAGCGCGAACCTCACAGCAGCCAACCTAATCGGTGCCAATCTTACAAAAACCAACTTGATTAGAGCCAATCTTAGCGAAACCAATCTTAGCGAAACCAATCTTTGGCAAGCCAATCTCAATCGAGCCGATCTCAATCAAGCGAATCTGAGTAAAGCCAATCTTAGCGAAGCCAATCTTAGCGAAGCCAATCTTAACAAAGCTATCCTCAGAGGTGCGAATCTGAGTGAAGTCAATCTTAGCGGAGCCAATCTTAGCGGAGCCAATCTTTGGCAAGCCAGGCTCTTTGATGCAGACCTCCATCGAGCGAACCTCGTGGGTGCTAATCTTTTTGATGCGAACCTCAGAGGAGCCAATCTTTTGGATGCAGACCTCCATCGAGCCAATCTTAGCGAAGCCAATCTCAATCGAGCTAATTTAGAGGGAGCTATACTCATTGGGGCTAACCTTGAAGGGACTGACCTCACAGGCAGCAATCTCAGCTTTGCCAATCTCAACCATACCAATCTCACTAGTGCCGATCTTAGAGGAGCTATTTTATGTCTTACCACCATGTCCAACGGACAAGTTGATAATTCAGGCTGCGACCTAAGGCAAAAGTAGGCTTTCCGAATCAGGATGTCTATCCATTGCCAGAATCATTTAGCTCGGAACACTTTTGGGAACGTCAATTTCCTCCTAGTGTTTTGTCCTAATAACGCACTCCCATCGCACTTCCACGCATGATGTATTTTGGCCCTTCAATGTCGATGGAGGTGCCAATTTTCACCTTTTCACTCCCAAAAACGATGCCATTTTCGGTGATTCGGGCAGTGCCAGCCAAGATAATCGAAAGATCTCTTTGGGATGTATCGATAGAGCGAGGATCGGAAACCGCTAGGGTTGTGCCATCGGGTTTAGGAACGAGTATTTTAGGAATAGAAATTTCGACTTTTTTGATCGTAACCTGCTCGCGGGGTTGATTGCGAATGATGATGCTGACCTTATCACCCACTTTTATGACATTAGCGGGGTCAATAATGCTCAGCCCTCTTACAATCATATCTACTTCTACAGGTTTGGTATCGGCAGCAATCATTTGGGCGATAGAGCTGCCATTGTTACCAGGAAGCAAAAATAAGCCAATTACGGTGATTACAATTGCCGCGATCGCACCAATATCAAGAATACTAACCTTGCCAAACAAGCGACCTTGCCGATCTAAAATTGCCATCTGTCTAAAAATTACTGATACTACGTTGAAGGTTGGGGCTGAAAACTACGGATTTTAGAGTTTGAAATTTTATGGTTCGATAGGATTATAGGTGAAAACTTGTACCTCTGGGGTTTGTGATGATTTCAAACACAAGACTCAAGGCTGTGTAGTAATTTTGCCGCGATCGCGCTGACCCAATTTTCATCCTGCTTCGTATAACTACGCGGTGCGTTTGCCCCCAGAACCATGACACCTTTCTCTCCTAATGGCTGCACGATCACGCCTTGGGTGTTTTCGGGCAAATAGGCAAACTCAAACCGACCTGGATAAATGGACAAACTCACTAAATACACAGGTTTTTGGGTTTTTAGCACCCGTTGCACGATGGTTCCGACATTGAGTTGATTTGCTTTTCCAAGCATACCGCGACGGCAGATGGTCTTGCCCTCATACCAAACCACGATCGCTTTAGTGACGCTATTGGTGAGTAAAGTGTGCGATGCCCAAGCCAGTTCAGTCTTAACGATTTCTGGTAAGGTTTGGTCTAATTCAAAACCTTCCTCGCCCACCAACACCACTGATTCGGGTAGCTTGGGTTGGATCTGCTGCCATAGCAGTCCAATTAAAATTAACAGAGCACTAAGAATTACACCTAGGGCATCTGAACGCGATTGACTGGAGGTGATGGTTGGTGTTAAGAGTCGGTTGACCATGAGTCCTAGTCCACCAATACAACCAACCACAAGGGGCAAATAACGAATCATGAACTTTTAAGATCTAAAGATAAAGTCAGTTTAGAAGGAGCGAAGCTCCTTGACAGGGTAAGACACCTGTTAATCAGATGGTACTTTGAGGTGGATTACTCAAATGAGGTTGACACAACTTCTTCTCTTTGCCGTTGAGAAAGAGTGTTTCAATTTCTGGCGCGGAGAGGGGTTTAGAAAATAAGTAACCCTGTCCAAATTCGCATCCAAGCTGTTGTAACCATTGTAATTGCTGTGGTGTTTCAATTCCTTCTGCTACCACGTCTAAACCCAGTTGATTGCTTAAGGCAACGATCGTACTCACAACTTGATAATTGCGATTTCCCTGCTGCATTTGACTGACAAAGGAGTAATCGATCTTTAAATTATCGGCGGGAAACCGATGCAAATAATTAAGGGATGAGAATCCAGTACCAAAATCATCGATGCTGATCTGGATTTTCCTGTCTTTTAGCTGGGTCAATAAATCAATCGTCTTTTTGATGTTCTCAATCAGCATACTCTCCGTAATTTCTAGAGCTATGGTACTTCCTTCTAACCCTGTTTCAGCCAAAACGCGATCGATATCTTCAATGAAACTGACTTTGCGAAGATCTTGGGCAGAGAGATTAATACTAATCTTGAGTGGGAAGTGACTGGAAAACTTTGTTTTCCAGATTGCCATCTGTTGACAGGCTTTTGCAAACATCCAGCTATCAAGCGGTACGATCAGTCCATTGGCTTCTGCTGCGGGAATAAATTCTGCTGGAGAGACGAACCCGCGCGTGGGATGTTGCCAGCGCACCAAGGCTTCAAATCCGATGAGGCGATCGCTAACAATATCGACAATTGGTTGATAGTATACGACAAACTCTTCCCGCTCCAGCGCCTTTCGCAGATCGGTTTCAAGCGTTAGCCGATTTACGGCTTGGGTATGCATTTCGGCATCAAAAATCTTATAAGAGTTCCTCCCTTGAGCTTTAGCGCGATACATAGCGATATCGGCATCTCGCAGCAAGTCTGAAGCTTTCACATAATCGGGAGTTCCCAGTACAATCCCAATACTGGTCGTGATAAATATTTCGCGCTCGTTGAGTTTAAAGGGAGACTGGAACTCGGCAAACAGATGCTCTGCAATCCGAAGTGCGTCTTGAATGCCTGCAATATCTTCTAACAAAATCACAAATTCATCCCCGCCCAGCCTAGAAGCTAAATACCGAGAGGCTAAATCGGTTTCGTTAATTTTGGTTTGGATGGTCTGTGCAATATCGATCAGCAGGCGATCGCCGACAAGATGCCCCAAACTGTCATTGATCATCTTAAACCCGTCAAGGTCAAGAAATAAAACAGCAAAGGTATAATTTTCCGTTTGATTGGCTTGGATAATCGCGAACTCAAGCCGTTCCATCAAAAGCTTGCGGTTGGGCAGATCGGTGAGGGCATCATATAAAGCATTATGAATGAGCATTACCGTCCGCTCTTCTACTTGTTTTTCTAGTTCAGTATTGCGGCTTTCTAATAGCTCTAATTTCTCTGCTTCTAGGATGGCTTGGCGATCGAGGGATGTTTGTAATTGGTCGTACTGATGTTTAATCCGCAGCATCGATTGAACCCGCGCCCGCAGTTCGAGCCCATTGACGGGTTTGCTGACAAAGTCATCAGCACCTGCTTGAAGACAGCGGGAGAGGTCTTCTTTGGTAGTTAAGGCTGTAACCATAATGATCGGAACTGCCTGCCATTGAGGCATCGCTTTAATCCGCCGACAAACCTCAATCCCATCGACCTCTGGCATCATCACATCTAACAAGATCGCATCAGGCTGAAATGCCTCCAAAGAAGCGATCGCTTCTTGACCACCCGAAGCATAATGCAATTGATAACCACGGTTGTGAAGGAGAGCTTCAATCACATCAAAGTTCTCGGGTTCATCATCAATAACTAGAATAGAAAACTGATGCATGACGGTTATCTTACTAAAGGCAATGTAATATGAACTGAGGTCTCTTGGTGGTAAATACTTGAAATTGAGAATTCGCCCCCATAAATTTCTGTGATTTTCTTAACAATCTTCAAACCTAAACCAACCCCCTGTTGTTCGTAATACTTGCGTTCAAACTGCATAAATGCCCCAATTTTAGCTATCTGTTCTTCGGTCATGCCTCGTCCGAGATCTAAAACCCATAGATGAAACATGCGATCAATTTTACCGATTACTTTGACAGATGTTCCCGATTGAGAAAATTTAAAAGAATTTTCCAACAGTTCTTCGACAATACATTGCAAATCTTTAGGGCTTACAGCCACCTTAAATTCTTGAAAATCGAGGACTAGGTCAAGGGTTCGATTAAATTTTTCAGCTAGAGCTTTAGCAATATATTCAATTTCATTTTGCGAAGAAATCCGTCCGTAATCAGATCCATTTGCTGAAGAATTATCGATCTTATGGGTATCCATCTCTAACTGAAGGTAAATCAAAAATCTTTGAATCAATTTTTCTAATCGAACGGCTGACTGTTGAGCGAGTATCAAGAATTCATAAATTTCTTCAGCAATCATGCTGTCGTATTGATCGATCAAGATTCCGATGACTCCAGAAATCCCGCTTAGGGGCGTATTTAACTCGTGGGGTAAACTAGAGACTAGGTTACGACGTAATTCACTCAAGCTATTTTGCAAGAGGTCAATCGTATTTGCTTGCAGCTCTGACATTGTTTGGATGCTTTCGTACTGCTGTCTAATTCGTAGCATAGAGCTAACTCTAGCGCGAAGTTCAATACTGTTGACGGGTTTACTAATAAAATCATCAGCTCCCGCTTTGAGACAGCGAGCAAGGTCTTCTTTAGCTGTTAAGGCTGTAACCATGATGATCGGTACTGCTTGCCATTCAGGCATGGCTTTAATCTGCCGACACACCTCCATCCCATCTATTCCTGGCATCATGACATCCATTAAGATGACATCAGGCTGGAATATATCTAGAGACTTTAACGCTTCTTGCCCCCCAGAAGCATAGTGCAACTGATACTCGCTATCTGACAAGAAAGCATCAATCACATCAAAGTTATTAGGTTCATCGTCTACAACTAAGATAGAGGGCATATTCATGGATTCACATCCTTTGCTGCTAAAAGTTGTTGAATTACAGTTGCCAATTGTTTGAGCTTAACAGGTTTCGCGAGATATTCATTAGCACCTGCGGCAAGACATCTTTCGCGATCGCTTGGCATTGCTAGAGCAGTCAAGGCAATGATGGGGATATGGGCAAATTGGAGATCGGCACGAATTAGCTTTGTTGCCTCTAGTCCATCGAGGACGGGCATTTGGACATCCATCAAAATCAAATCAGGCAGGCTTGCCTTGGTCATGGCGATCGCCTCCTGTCCATTTTTTGCCAAGAGCATACGATATCCCTTGGCACCTAGATAGCTAGAGATGGTGCTAATATTGGCTTCGTTATCTTCTGCCAGCAAAATCAGGGGTGATTTTAACTCTCCTACCGTTTCTTCTGTTTCCCTAAGGGTGGAATTCCTATCAGGATTGATATCATTCGTAACCTCAGGAGATAGTAAAGATCTGTTATCACAGGGTAAATCGACTGTAAAACGACTGCCAATACCGACTTCACTGCTCAAACCTACTTTTCCCCCATGCAGTTCGACGATGCCCTTGACGAGGGCAAGTCCAAGTCCTGTGCCTTCATATTTGCGGTTTAGGGCACCGTCGATTTGGATAAAGGGCTGAAATAATTTGTTGAGATTTTCTGGCGCAATCCCAATGCCTGTATCGATCACTGCTATCCGAATAAAATCCTGAGGGGGGAAACCTGATGCAGAGAAATTTGTCTTTTCTGCAAGAGAGGGAAGGTATGTTACTTCTAGGGTGATATGACCTCCCTCTGGCGTAAATTTCACAGCATTATTAAGCAGATTAATCAAAACCTGTCGGATGCGCCGCTGATCTAGCAGCATAGTTGGCAGATTGGATGGAATTTTGACTTCAAGCTGAAGCTGTTTTTTGAAAGCCTGTTGTTTGATATACGCCAAACTAGCTTGACAAAGTTGTTCGATGGATACGAACGTGCAGTGCAATTGTACTTGTCCAGCTTCGATTTTTGCCAGTTCGAGAATGTCGTTAATTAGTTCCAGTAGATGCGTACCGCTATTCTCGATGGTTTGCAATGCCCGTCGTTGTTGAGGCGAGATCGCTCCAAACACCTCTTCTTGTAACCCTTCAGACATCCCCAAAATTGCGTTAAGGGGCGTGCGCAACTCATGGCTCATATTTGCGAGAAACTCATCTTTGAGGCGAGTCGCACGCATAAGTTCTTCGTTAGAGATCGCAAGTATCTGATTGGTCTTTGTAAGTTGAGCCTCGGCGGTTTGTCTCTCTAGCAATTCTTTTTGCAACTGCTGGATGAGGCTTGCTTGCTGAATCGCGATCGCTAATTGGTTGGCAATCTGCTGAATAAACTTAATCTCAAATTTTTTCCAATGCCGAGAATCAGAACATTGATGGATGCAGAGCAAGCCCCACAGCTCTTCTCCGTTAAGCAACGGCACAATGAGATTTGCTCGAATCTGAAACTGCGCCAAAACATCTCGGTGGCAATCAAGCAGTTCGGCATTATAGATATCATCTATCGCTTGAATTCTCCCCTGTTGATATTGGGCAACGTACCGTTCGCCAAAGCAACGATCGCGAACTTTAATTGCCAAGACAGAGTCAAACCCTTCAAGTACTGATTCGGCGACAAACTCACCATCATCAAAGTTTGAATCGGGATAAAACTTGAAGATACCGACACGATCGGTATGCATAAATTGACGAATCTCATGGCAAGCTGTGTCAAAAATCGCAGACAAGTCAATCGCTTGACTGATTCGTTGGGTGATTTCTCGCAGTAAGGCTTCTCTTTGTGCTTGTTCTTTTAATCTGGCTTCTGTAAGTTTGCGATCGCTAATGTCAAAATTAACACCAATTAACTTGATAGGAAGACCTTGCGGATCTCGATGGATGAGCGCATAAGCTTTAATGAACTTGATCGTTCCGTTAGGGTGGGTAATGCGAAATTCTGTGTCATATTCAACCTCGCCCTGCAATACCATTTTAGTAAAAATTTGAGCATTGGGGCGATCGTCTGGATGCAACCTACTCAGCCACACTTCATAGGAGCCATCAAAGCTCGATGGACTCGTTCCATACAATTCGTGCATTTGCTCATTCCAAATGAGCTTATCCAGAACAACATCCCATTCCCAAATGCCGATTTGGGCAGACTTAACTGCTAGTTCTAATCGACTTGACAGACTGCGCATTTGCTCTTCCCGTTCTTTAAGTTCGGAAGTGCGTTTTTCTACCTTTGCTTCTAGTGACTGGTTCAGTTGGTAGAGATCTTGCTCTGCTGCTTTAAGATCGGTAACGTCTTGAGTTGTCCCCAGAACCTTATTGGGTATACCATATTCATTCCTACTAAATACGACTTCTTGCGATCGCATCCATCGCCAAGAGCCATCTTGATGACGCACTTGATACTCAGAAGTTGACACTTCTCCATCCTTAGCAGTTTCCCAAAAGAGCAGACTTTGCACGAACAAAGATCGATCGTCTGGGTGCAGAATATCTAAGAAAAATTGGAAGCCTCTTTGACGGATCGTCTCAGGGATGTAGCCAAGTATATTTAAGGACTGCTTGTTAACGTAGAGATAGTTACCGTCAATAGGATCGAAAACATATAAAAGCTGTGGCGAGTTATTTGCGATCGCTTCGACAAAGTGTTTGCTTTCAAGTAGCTCCGACTCTATCCGCTGTCGTTCTGACAGTTCGGATTGCACCTGTTGATAAGCAGTTGCCTGCTGGATGGCGATCGCGAGTTGGGTTGCAAGCTGTTCCAAGAGCGCGATCTCTTCTGTCTGCCATTCGCGAGGAGAGTGACTTTCCGTTGCATTTAGCACTCCCCAGAGAGTCTCTCCATGCAAGATGGGGACTAAAATTTTTGCCCGAATCTGTAAGTTTTCCAGTAGATTTCGATGGCACGCGCTCATTTCGGTGCTGTAGATATCCGACACAACACGAATTTTGCCATCGCGATAGGCATCAATCCAATCCGCAAAGCAAGGATCGTAAATTTGCTGCCCAATGTACGAGCCATTGCCATCGGTGGTCGATTTGGCTACAACAATTGCACTCCAATCTGGTTGAAACTGCCAAACAGAAACAAGATCGCAGCGTAAAAGCGATCGCATTTCCTCAACGGTGGTATTGAGAATCTCTTGTAAGTTGAGCGAAGACCGAATTTGGGAGGCGATTGAAGCAATCAGTTGTTCCCGCTCTGCTTTTTTTTGTAGTGAGGCAGTTCGTTCCTTAACCTGCCGTTCTAGTTCGGTATTGCGATTCTCTAGCAGATCGATTCTCTCGGTTTCTAGTCGCAAAACCTTCTGCTCTAAAACTTCAGCTAACCTATAGAGGTCTAAGGGGTTGAGGGCATTCAAAAGACTGCTCTGGGTCACAATGCCTAACAATTCCCCTTGCGAACCCGTCACCGCCAATCGACGGATTAATCGCTGCTCCATCATCTGCTGTACGACCCAAAGCGAATCATCAGGATTCACTGAGAAGATCGGCGCACTCATGACTGACTGGGCCTGATAGGTCTCAAAATCTAGATTCAACGCTTGAAATTGAACGACATCGCGCTCGGTCACAATTCCAACGGGAATTTGTAGGGATTCCTGCTGCTCGCCCACTTGGGCTTGCACGATCGCGACGGAACTGACGCGATGCTCTGCCATCAATCGCGCGATCGCCAGCATCGGCACATCTGGAGGCGCACAAATTACTTCAGAGGTCATGACTTCAGCCACAGTACGCAGACGTAGCAGATCGACTGGACGCGATGTTTGCCGCAAACTTTCATGGGTCAGCAATCCTACTGGGCGATCGCGATCGTCAAGCAGGGGCAAATGGCGAATATGGTACTGCTGGAGTAGATTGATTGCAAAGAAGAGATCGGTAAAGGTAGACTCGCGCAGCGTAATCAAGTTGGATACCATGACATCGCGAATTCCCAGATTATCTAAAGATCGTTTCTGAGCGCTGAGTCGCACCACATCCCGTTCTGTCAGAATGCCCAAAAGCTTCTGGTCTTGGACAATTAATACGCAACTCGATCGCGCTTCAATATGCCAGTCATCCATCTGGCTATTAACGCCTTTTAATGTGGAGCAAACCGTACGCAAACCGCTCATCATGGCGATCGCATCCATCACAGTCATATCAGGTGCAACCACTAAAGGATCGCGAACGATCGCAGAAGTAAGTTCATCTTGAGTCAGGGCTGTTGCAGGAATAAGCATTTTTGTGGAGCTTAGGCTATAGCTAGCATTCTTATAGTGGCAGCTAAAATAGGGTAATTGATTGAATCCATAGGATTTTTGAACGATGGGTTAAAAAAAACGACATTCACATAAAATCAATATTTATATAGAAGCATTTTTTTGAGAAGACTCGATAGTTGTTCAGTATCAAACAATTTGGCGGATTGGCAACGAACTTCCCCAACTGCTTAAATTTCCCCCTCTGAATCTAGCGCATTGCTATATATAGTTTATTTTACAGTAATTTCTCCATAATGTAATTGACGAATGTTTCGCCTCGACAAGCTACCTCCTGCTGAGATAAAACAGAAAATCCCATGCGCTCAAAAAAGGGCTTTGCCGTGATGCTTGCCTCAACAAATACGCGACACAAACCCAGATCGACGGCTTTAGCTTCAATCGCCCGATAGATTTGACTGCCAACCCTACAGCGCTGATGGTTCTTATGGCTGTAGAAGCAGTCGATATGACCGTGAGGTTCTAATTCGCCAAACCCAATAATTTCACCCTTTCGCTCGGCGACATAGGTAAAGCGGCTCGAACATACCTTTGCCCAGTCTCTAAAATCAAGATTGTCAGGTGCCCATGCTTTAATTTGCTCGCTGGAATAATCGCGAATGTTGATTTCCCGCACGGTGTCGTGAAACAACTGCGCTACCTGTGCGGCATCTTGGATTTCAAACAATCTGACTTCCACCATCAGCGACAAACCTCCTCAGCGATCGCTTGCTTAAATAACGTGAGTTCGGGTTAAGGATTTTTGGATATTGCGAATCAATTTGATTCTTCCCCCTTTTTAAGGGGGATTGAGGGGGATCTTGAATTGCATTGCGGTTCAGGGTTTCTTATCCCGAACTGACTTTATACCAATTTTACTTAGATTTGCAACAGATCGAGATTTGAGTTCCGCGCTCCGCGCGGTCTTTCAAAAGATAATGCGTCGCATTATCTTTTGAAAATGGTATTAAATACCAAATCCGAATAGAATCTGTCGATCCATCTATTCTCTCATGCCTTACCCCATAAAAGCTTGAGATGAACTGGACATAACGCAAGTTTCAGATTGCAAAAGGAAATATCTATCCATTAAAGTATTTGCATCGCGAACCAGTAGATCGAGGGTGCGATCGCGATCGCGGGTAGAAAAGAAGAAACTCTGATTTTGGTTGCACCCGTCGCAAGCTCTAATAGGTTTAAGCTCAAGCCCAAGAGCAAAATGCCACCCACGCCTGTAATCAGCAGTACGGGGGGAGCATTTGCGGGGTCGGGGAGTGCCTGTGCCAAGCCACCTGCTAACAGGGACAAACCACCTTGATAGAGAAATACGGGTAATGCCGAGAAACCCACACCGATACCGTAACTACTGGCAAAAGCGATGGAAATGAAGCCATCTAGGGCTGCTTTAAGTACTAACAGGTTGCTGTCCCCCGTGAGTCCATTGTTGAGGCTTCCGATAATTGCCATAGGCCCGATGCAAAAGAGCAAACTAGCTATCACAAAACCTTCGGTAAATTTTCCACTGCCTTTAAATTTGGCTTTTAGCCAATCGCCTACATATTCCAAATGCCGCTCAATTTGCCACCATTCCCCTAAGATGCCACCGATCGCGAGGGCTGCCAAGCCAATCAAGATGCCATCGATCTTACCGATTTTGACCTTGAGTAGGTTACTTGCCATATTGAGGCTGATAAAGAGAACGATCAGTCCTGTGGATTGCGTAAATATATACTTCATATTTGATAGCAATCGCCCTCGCAGTAACAGTCCGCTAAAGGTTCCGATCGCGATCGCAAGGGTATTAACCCATGTCCCACTGGTTCTTGCCCAAAAATCTAACATGGATATTGTTTCCAGAAATCTCCTGCCTTCTCAAACAGGTTCTAACATTTTTCCGATCGCTTCAGCATCCAGAGGTTTGGAAAACAGAAACCCTTGCCCAAATCCGCAATCTAATTCTTTGATCTGTGTTAACTGCTCCTGAGTTTCTATGCCCTCGGCTGTCGTACTCAGACCCAGACTTTTAGCTAATGCCACGATCGCCCGAATAATTTCAGTATTCTCACCATTTTTACCAATTCTCATGACAAAGGAGCGATCGATCTTGAGGCGATCGATCGGCAAACGATGAAGATAACTTAAGGAAGAATAACCCGTACCAAAATCATCAATGCTCAACTGAATGTGCCGATTTTGCAGTTGCTCGATGATTTTGCTGGCAAATTCAGCATTGCCCATAATGTCACTTTCTGTAATTTCCAGCCTTAAATTCTGACCTTGGATTCCTGTTTCTTGGAGGATACGATCGATTTGCTCCAATAGATCGAAACTCATGAAGTGCTTGACCGAAAGATTTACGCTCATGGTTAAAGACTGAGCGACTAAACCTCGATCTTGCCAAATCAGAAGTTGGCGACAGGCTTGGCGCATAATACAAAGGTCAATTGCCATAATTAACCCAGTTTCCTCGGCGATCGGAATAAATTTGCCAGGAGGAATCAGTCCTTGCTCTGGGTGAACCCATCGCGCCAGTGCTTCAAATCCCACAATTTGGTTGTCAGCTAACGAGAGGATTGGCTGGTAATGGGTGACAAACTCATTCCTTACCAAGGCTTTTCTCAAGTCAGTTTCCAACTGCAAACTGGTAAAGGCGCGTTGATGCATCGTCGACTCGAACACCTGATAGCAAGCTTTACCATTTGCCTTAGCTCGGTACATGGCTGTATCGGCATCTCGCAAAATATGTTCGGGCTGTTCGTAACTTTCGCTTCCCAGCACAATCCCAATACTGACATTCGTGAATACTTGGTATTCACCAAGCTGAAAAGGTGTTGCTAATTCTCGATGGATGTCTTTGGCAATTTGGGTAGCGTCAGTAAGACCCTCAATGTCCTTAAGCAGAATTGTAAACTCGTCTCCGCCTAGGCGGCAAAAGGTCGCGCCAGGGCGCAAACATAGCTCGATACGACGGGAGATGGAAACCAGCAGTTGATCGCCAACCAGATGTCCAAGGGAATCATTGATCGACTGGAAGCGATCGCAGTCTAAAAAAAGTACGGCAAAGTGATGCTCGGGCTGCTGCTTGACCTGTTTGAGCATTTGCTCTAAGGACTTCATAAACCAGGCTCGATTTGGCAGTCCTGTGAGGACATCGTGCAGAGCTACATGCAGCAACTTCTCTTGCGCTTGCAGGCGTTCGGCAATCTCGTGTTCCAGTTGAGAGGTTCGTTGGCGAACCCGTTGTTCGAGTTCGGAATTGAGCTGATGAATCTCTTTTTGAGCGGCTCTCAGGCTCAAATGGGTTTGAATGCGGGCTAAAACTTCCTCCAACTGGAATGGCTTGGTGATGTAATCAACACCGCCCACAGTAAAGGCTTTGACCTTATCTAATACTTCATCTAGGGCACTCAGAAAAATCACAGGAATATCGCGGGTTTTTATGTTGGCTTTCAGGTGTTGGCAAACTTCATAACCATCGATATTTGGCATCATAATGTCGAGCAAAATTAAATCTGGCTGGGCTGCCTGCGCCACGGTCAATGCCATAGCCCCTTCCATGACGCTGCGTACTTTATAGCCTTGCTCAGTCAAGGTTGTCGATAAAAACCGTAAGTTGTTTGGCGTATCGTCAACAATTAAGATGTCACCGTTATATTTGCTAGCCATTCTTAGTTAACACCCGTAAAGTTTTGGTCTAAAGCTTCCTAACTGACTAGTTATTTGTCGCTGATTCGTTGTTGGTAAGAGCCTCTTGAGCCAAAACCATGATTTGATTGTAACAAAAATTATTAATTAGATTGAGTAATGCCTGAGTTAAAGAATGATTCGTTGCAGGAATTGCTTTGATTAATTCGGCAATTAAATCATTATCGGCAAGAGTAGCAGCTTGATAGAGTTGCTCAATCCAAGTATTCGGCATCAGGCATAAGTATGTTTTTAGGTCAGCATCAGATATAGGGGCGTCAGTTGTTTCTTCTAAGTTAGTGTTTTTATTTATTTCGTTTTCATACAAATAGCATACTCCCAAATATTCTGCCAATTTATCAAAAATTACCGCTTCTCGAAATGGCTTGCGCACAAAATCATCGCAACCAGCGGATAGAACGATCGCTTTTTCTTCTTCTAAAGCACTAGCCGTTAAAGCGATAATGACTGTGGCTTGACCTTTTAAGTGAGACTTGATTTGCCTGGTCGCTTCGTATCCATCCATAACGGGCATTCGCATATCCATCCAGATTAGGTGCGGTTGCCACTGTTCCCAGATCGCGATCGCTTGCGCGCCGTTCTCTGCCTCCTGCACTTGAAAGCCAATGGATTCCAGTAATTTAACGAGAAAATACCGACTTTGCCAGCGATCTTCCACCAC
This sequence comes from Tumidithrix helvetica PCC 7403, assembly GCF_965232925.1. Taxonomy (NCBI): domain Bacteria; kingdom Bacillati; phylum Cyanobacteriota; class Cyanophyceae; order Pseudanabaenales; family Pseudanabaenaceae; genus Tumidithrix; species Tumidithrix helvetica. The sequence goes on along the minus strand of NZ_CBDDRA010000025.1, from coordinate 29,221 downwards.
TAAAAGACGATATTCTGGTTGGTTGGGTGCTAAACCGACGACCTGCAAATCGGGCGATCGCGGCGATTGCATTTTTGCTTCGATGACATCGACTGGAAGGCAGACTTGAAAGATGCTACCCTCGCCTAACTTACTTCTGACTGAGATCTTTCCACCCATTAATTGCGCAAATTTACGACTGATGGGCAATCCTAAGCCAGTTCCTTCTATCGCTTGTTTGCCGATTTCCGTTTGTTCAAATGCCTCAAATACCTGTTCTAACTTATCTGCTGGAATGCCATTACCTGTGTCTGCCACCTCAAAGATCAGCATCGTCTTGGTTTCGGTATTTAGAGATTCTATATCTGTCGAGGGGGAGATCGCTTCAATTGATAGCATCACAGTGCCGCGATCGGTAAATTTAATCGCATTGCTGAGCAGATTGATTAAAATCTGGCGCAGTTTGCCTTCATCCGTGATAATCCATTGCGAAACCGTTGGCGATCGCTCAAAAATCAATTGCAATGCTTTCTCCTTAGCTCTGATTTGAAACATCTCTTCGAGGATATTCAAGAGATGACAGAGATCGAAACTCGTTTCATTCAGCGTAATTCGACCTGCTTCAATTTTTGCCATATCCAAAACATCATTGATTAGTTCCAGTAGATGTTCTCCACTGTTATGCACGATTTTTAGATAAGAACGATGATTTTCCTTGAGGGATAGATCCCGCGCCATCAGTTGCGTAAATCCGAGAATGGCATTGAGTGGCGTCCGCAGTTCGTGACTCATGTTTGCTAGAAACTGGCTTTTGGCTTGGCTAGCAGCCTCAGCGGCCTGTTTTGCCTGTTTGAGATCTTGCTCGGCTTGCTTGCGTTCGGTGATGTCACGCGCCACCCAAATTACTGTTTCATCATCGATCGGAGAAATTCTCGCATTTAACCAAACTTCACGATCGGCATTGAGGCGACTATACTCAATATTTAAGGTTTTTTGGGTTTCTAAACATTGTTGAATGGAACTTGCAAATCGCTTAGCCTGTTCTGAAGAGAAAATGTCTGCGGGAGTCTTGCCAATCATGTCACTAAAAGTTCGGAATCCGAGTTGTCGCTCAGTGGAGGGGATTTTGAGCACCCGTCCATCAGAATCGAGAACGAGGATCAAGTCATCCATGGCAGCAAATAGTGCGCGCATTTCCGCATTTGCGGCTTGGATGGTTGCTTCTGCCTGTTTGCGATCGATTCCTAAGGCGATCGCATTGGTTACGGACTCCATTTCTTTAAGCGTTGTATCGCTTAATGGGTATCGAGCAAAAACGGTCATGACCCCAACGATACGTTCCTTTACCACCAAGGGATATCCTGCAAATGATACTAGGTTTTCTTGTAGCATCCATTCCTTGTTAAGAATATTCTGCTCGTTGAGCAAATCGTTGGTCAAGTATGGCTGACGAGCTTGAGCGATTAGACCGACCTTGTATTGACCTACTGGAATGTGCCTGTGAGTCATCTCTATATGATACAGCCCAGCACTGGCTTGCAATTCCAAGGCACTCTCAGTTTCATCGAGCGTCCAAATTTGGGCGAGGGCAATATTCAAATGTCGCCATAGAGATTCAACACAACCATCGAGCAGTTCAGCTAAGGAATCAGCATGGCTCTGCATCGAGCCAAGTTCTGCCATTAAGATCGATAGGTGAACCCGCTCTAAAAGATTGGCTTCCACTTGCTTGCGATCGCTAATATCAAAGATCGCGCCATCAAGCCAAAGCAAGTTGCCATCTTGCGTGAATATCCCTTGCCCTTTTTCATAGAACCAACGGATCTCACCATTAGCATCAATGATGCGGTATTCAAGAATATAGGGCTGCTTGAGCGCAACACCCTCACCAACAATTCGTTCCACCATCTGTTGGTCTTCTGGATGGATAATGCTTGCCCAACTTCGTACTTGATTGCCAATAAAATCTTCAACTGGATAGCCCGTTGCTTCTAAAACCGCACCACCAATAAATTCCATCGTCCAGTCAGCATCACAGGCACAACGATAGACAATTCCAGGAATGTTGGCAACAAGGGTTCTAAACCGCTCTTCGCTATGGCTTAAAGCGGCTTCTATCTGTTTGCGATCGGTAATATCATTGTGGAGCGAAAGAACGCAGGCTTCTCCGTTGATTTCAACGATTTCAGCGGAGACCAGAATTGTCGCGATTTCTTGCGATTTCTTGCGATAGTTAAATTCAAAGTTGTAAAACGCGCCTTTTTCATCTAAAGCTTGAGAAAAACGAACTAGATCTTCGAGATTATACCAAAGGGGTAGTTCCTCAACCTTCTTTCCGATCAATTCTTCTAATGTATAGCCCGTGTAAAACAAGTAGCTCTGGTTGACTTTGACGACTCGTCTGTTAGCGCGATTGGAAATCGCGATCGGGTATGGAGAAGCCCAGAATATTTTAGAGAAAAGTTCCTCTGATGCTCGTAATGCTGAAGTGCGTTCCTCGACCTGTTGTTCTAATCCCTGATTGACGCTCTCTAGTTTCGCAAAAGACTGCTTTAACTGAAATGCCATTTGGTTAAAGGCTTGGGAGAGCATATTGAGTTCGTCAATCTCAGCAGAGGGAACTTCCCGCTCGAGATCGCCATTCGCCAGAGCCTGACTTGCCAAGGTCAAACGCCGCAGGGGTTTGTTGATATAACGCGTGGTGAGAATGCCTAAAGCGATCGCACCTCCAAGAGCCAAGCAAGTGAGAAAAATTGTGACCTGTCGCCTCGCATCAATTTGCTCCGTGAAATCAGATTCGGGTAAGACGATCGCAATTAGCCAGTTAATGCCGCGAGCGTCTCGATAAGGGATTACCCTGAGAAACTGGCGTCGATTGCCTAAAAAAAACTCCAGTTTTTGTTCGTTCTGAATCTGCTCGAAGCTACCAAACTGGCGTTCTAGGTACTGAGCTGCGGAGCGAATCAGCGGCTGGCTACTATCTTCGATCGGTAGTCGTTGACCTGTCTTGGAGTCGCTTGCGATCGCATAGGGAGTTTCAGCCTCTGAGCTAGCTACCATTAACCCTGAAGGCTCAATAATAAAGGCTTGACCAGACTTGCCAATTTTTAGGCTGCTTAAGAATTTGTGGATATCCTTTAGAGAAAAATCGACACCCAAAACGCCTATGCGATTACCCGCAGCATCATAGACAGCAAGACTGGCAGTAATCACTCGATCGAGTAGAACAGAATCTTGATAAATTTCACTCCAAACAGGTTTATCAGTTTTTAGAGATGCCTGATACCAAGGTCGGGTTCGAGCATCATAAAATTCTGGATTCCCTTTCTGGTTGAGACGATTTCCCTGACGATCTAGGCTGTAATAGTAGCGTTGAAAACCATGGTTAATTGCCAGTTGTAGCGATCGCTCCGACTCTAATCGCGTGATGCCAATGAATTCCCCCTTCTTTTCGCCGCCATAATAGATCCAAGAGACTGATGGGAAAAGTTGAATCTGTCGCCAAAGATAGCGTTCGCTACTTCGATCTTGTGGTTTTAGCTCTCCCCGTTGGATGGCATCGGTGTTAATCTGGTTGATTAGATGCGGAGTTTCGAGATAGGAGGTTAGTTTTTGCCCGATGCGATCGCTGATTTCATCTTGAAGTTGACTGACCAAATTTGCAATCGTCTCTTGTTCGCTGCGCCAAGATAGCCAGGCTGCTAGTCCTGATATGCCAGCAATCAAAACGCAGAACTGACCGATCAGAATAAACCGAAGCGTTAACTTTTTGGGTTTGCGAGACAGGACTGGATCTTGGAGATTGCGATCGCGCATAGGACTACTTTGGCTAAAGTTTCCACATCTTTGAAATCATTCTACTTTAACGTGAATTCGGGTTAAGGACTTTGGAGCAAAGCAAACCAACTGGTTGGAACCGAAGAGTTTGATCCCCCTGCCCGATAGGGCAGCCTCCTTACAAAAGGGGGACAAGTAATACCATTTTCAAAAAGTGATGCAACGCATCTTTTTGAAAAGACCGCGCTCCGCGCGGAACACAAAACCCGATCTGTCGCAATTTCAAGAGAAATTGGTATAAATTCTCCCCCCTTTTGCAAGGGAGGCTGGAGGGATCCTTGGGATGTATAGCGTTTCAGATTCTCTTATCCCGAACTTCTAAATGTCTAGGCTTCAACTTCATTTTCGATCTCATTCAGAAATGCAGCATCTGCCTCAGGTAGCGAAGGATTAATTCTAATGCCCGATCCCATTTCAAAACCAGCAGGGGTTGTGAGGTGGGGCCGAATTTGACAGTACCAGTGCAACTGCGGTTCGCTGGCTTTGTATCGCGCTGCTGTTAAGATCGCGTAGTTGTAAGCAGGATTTTTGAGCTTAACGTACAGCTTTGCAAGCACTTCTTTGAGAATTTTGGCAAAGGAAATCGTTTGAGAAGGAGAAATCGTACCGAAATCGGCATTATGCTCTTTGGGCAAAATCAAAATCTCAAAGGGAACTTCAGCAGCATAGGGAATAAAAGCTAGGAACTGTTCGTTATCGCAAATGACGCGATGGCGATCGCTAAGCTCAAATTCCACCATGTCGCAATAGGCACAGGTTCCCCATTCATCAAAATAGCGCTGGGCTTCATCCTCTAGCCAGCGTTGGCGGCGCGGTACGATGGGCGTGGCGATGATCTGCGAGTGAGGGTGCTGTAAGGAAGCCCCAGCAGCTTTTCCGTGATTTCGAAAAATCATCACGAATAGATTTTTCTTGATTTTGATTAATTCTAAATAGCGTTGGCGATAGCTCTCGATTACCGCACTGACAGCTTCAATCGTCATGGTCGCTATGGTTTGATCGTGTTCGGGGCTTTCGATCACAATCTCGTGATGACCGTAACCCGGCAGTTCCATATAAATGCCAGACATCGATCGCTTGGGCTCTACATCGGGCGAGAGGGCGGGGTACTTGTTGGGCACAACGCATGTCTGCCAGCTCGTTCCAGTCAGATTGGGTATTTCGAGCAACATCGCCTCGCGATCGTTGGTGTCCATCATGCAAAAGGGACAGCGATGGCTCCTTGGTTCGAGGGGGGGGACTTCAGGCTGCTTGGGCTGAAAGTCTTGGGGCCGTTTGCGACGAATGGGTGAATAGATGACCCATTCTCGAGTGGCTCGATTTAATCGGATGTGACTACCGCTCATTGGTTTACGCTACTCCATACGATCGAGATTACCAAAGAAGTCCTGTAGTCAGTTAGCGATCGCAATGAAGCGCAATCTAGATTTCTGGCGCTTGTCATCTGACCTTTGTGTGACTCTCGATCGTCTCAGCGCCAAAACGGCAGATTGACTCTGGTTTAAACGGACAAATTGGAATTGAGTCGGGGCTATTGGTCAGTTCTACCGTAGTCAGATTAGACAGATTACTGACAGCACCAAGATCTGGAACTACATTCCCACTGAGATAGAGCGCATTGAGCGCGCTTAGACCCGATAGGGCAGAGATGTCCGAAATTCTATTATTTCTCAGATTGAGGTTGGTGAGCTTGGTTAAATTGGTCAGAGGATTGAGGCTAAAAACCTTGTTGTTACTAGCATCTAAGCTAACTAATGCCGTGGAGTTTTCTAGCGGTGAGAGGTCTTGGATTTGGTTTTGATTGATTTGCAGTCCCGTCAACTTCGTCAACCTGCTTAAAGGACTGATATCTTGAATGCTATTGTTATTCAGGCTAAGTCCAGTTAGCTCTGACAGGTTTTCTAATGCGCCGACATCACTAATCTTGTTAAAGCTGAGATGCAAACTGGTAAGTTTTGTTAGATTTTGCAGAGGACTAATATCGGTAATGCGATTCCCGATCGCAGAGAGTGTGGTTAACTCAGTCAGACTTTGTAGAGGACTGACATCGGTAATGCGATTGGAACTGAGTTGGAGTGCGTTCAGTTTGGTCAGAGCTTGAAGCGAACTCAGGTCGGTAATTTGATTTTTGGCAAGACTGAGTTTCTTTAAATTTACCAAACTCTGCAACGAAGCCAAATCGGTAATTTGGTTAATGTCGAGATTGAGTTCGGTGAGATTTGTCAGGCTGGGCAGGGGAAATAGATCGTAGATTTGATTGCTCTCAAGCTTAAGCGACGCCAGCGCAGTGAGATGTTGTAATGGGCTGAGATCGCTAATCTTATTAAAGCTCAGGTTAAGACTTGTGAGTGCAGTGAGATTTTGTAATGGGCTAAGATCGCTAATTTGGTTGCGATTTAGATCGAGGTAAGTAAAATTTACCAAGCTTTTCAGAGGACGCAAATCTGTAATCCGACTGGCACTGAGGTTCAGCTCTGTACGAACTGCAAGCTTTTGCTCTGCTTGTTCGCAACTGGTGGCTTCGAGCACTTTTAAAACTGCATAGACCGTATTCCAAGTTTCCACCGAAAGATTTAGGCGATCGTTGCACCAATCTTTAAACGTGGTTTTCTCAATTGGTTTTGTCGGGGTTACAGGTTTCGCATCCGTCTGAGCGATCGCTGGGGTGACAAAAGCCGTGCCCCATGTCAAAGAACCTAGGGTCAGCGATAAAAAATAAGAGATCGAGCGTATTCCCAGATTTTTGTGTATTTTCATGTTAAAAGCCTCGCGTATCTTGAGGGACGAAGGTGCGATCGCTGGGCAATAACGCCACAGGTTCGGTCAGTGTAAATTTTCCTGCAACAATCCAATCCTTCAAGGTAGTAGCCACTTTCTCAGATAAGTAAATACTGGCAAGAGGAGCAGTTTTGACAGTCGTTCCCTCAATCGTAATCTTACCTGATTTGAGTTGGGCATAGCTGACCGAACCAAAGGTAGGGCGTACCCGTCTCGGTATGGAGAAATCAATCACAGGCGCAACCAGATGGTCATCCATGACCGCCGCTCTTGCCACCACCTCTGCATCAATCACAGGAAGCGGCACTCCTACACCCAACATCAGCGAAGCCCCATAATTGCGGAAATAGCAACCTCTCACCCATTCAGCAGTCATTTGCTTAGCGTCACCAATCAGCGCGAGGGTGGCAGCAGGCCCAATCGGCGTGCGATTTTCCAGACGTTTTTGCAAGGGGAAATGTTGCGTTCCTTCCCAAGCAATATAGCCAATTCCGCCGCCCATAAAGATTTTTGTGCCAATGCCAATGAGCTGAAGATCGGGGTCGTTCCACAGGGGAGAGATTGCCCCAGGATTTGAGTAAACCGCATTAGCTAAACGAGGTTGTAAGGGACCTAAGTAGGTATAGAGCGTATTTTCACCGCCATTGATCCCCACGATAAAGTTTTGATAGAGATTGCGGGGGTTAAATAAATAGAACTGGTTAATACTATCTTTGGTAATCGTAGTTTCAAACGAGGCTTTGGGATAGCAATCATTGGGATGCCCGATGGCGCGCAGGGATACTTCTTTGCCTGCGATTAGATCGGCGATCGCGTGACCACCCCCACGGTTGAGTGCGATATCATCACTGGCGTCGGCTTCTTGGGTTGCGCCTAAATATAGATCGACTGCACCAAACCCAGCGTAAGCAGGAACCCCATCGATCCAGCAAGAGCGAATTTTAATCGGTGGATCGGTATGCCCTAAGTTGATGATTGCCCCCGAAGATTCCATCGGCTCAAACGTACCTGTGGTAATCACATCAACTTGTTTGGCAGCTTGTTTGACCCCAACCTCGGCAACGAGGGCTTTAAGTTCGGTGGCAGTGAGCACTTTGACAGTCTGTGCGGCAATCTTGGCATTGATATCAGCGATCGTTTGGGGCATAGCGTGAGAAGGTAAAAGGTAAAAAGCAAAACTGAGAATTAAGAACTGAGCGCTGACGGCTGAGAGCTTAAAGCAATAGGCAAAGTAAACCAAAACTTAGAGCCAACTTTGGGCGTGCTCTCTACACCAATTTCGCCACCGTGGGCTGTGACAATTTGGCGACAGAGATAAAGCCCTAGTCCTAGACCAAGCGATCGCCGACTTTGTTTTCCTTGCACGTAGAGTTCAAATAGATGATCGCACTGTTCGAGAGTCATGCCGACACCATTATCTTCGACGACACAATGAATATGAGGGGTAAAAACTGGTGACTCAGATTCTGTGCTGTCCTCAGCAGGGTCAGGTGGTGTCTTGTCGAGAATTGCTTTGGCATAAATGGTTAGCTGTAGGCTAGGAGGATTATGCTTAATTGCATTACTGATTAAGTTCTGAAAGACACGGCAAACTTGATTGCCATCCACATCGACTAAGGGTAGATCGGGTGGCAATTGATTCATCACGATCGCTTCTTCTTTTTGCAATAAAGGTTCGAGATCGTGAAGCGCCCCGCCTAAGACTTCGGATAGGTTACAGGCTTTTCGATGCAAGATCACGCCTTGGACATCGTTGACATGGGATTCTAAGAGAGAATTAATCAGTCCGAGTTGCCGCTCGCTACTTTGTGACATTCGAATTAAAGTGGAACGGGGTAGCTTTACCTCAGATGACTCGGTGTCGAGTAAGTTGTTTAGCACCATGGTCATGCCTGTGACAGGATTGCGTAGATCGTGAGAGACTGCGTGCAAAAAAATCTTTAAAGCTTCTTCAGCCCGTTTGCGATCGCTGATTTCCTGCTGTAGGGACAGATTTTGTGCCTGTAAAGTCTTTCGTAAGTTTTGAATCGTGAGATGGGTTTTAATTCGCACCAAAACTTCTTCTTGCTCAAATGGTTTGGTGATATAGTCTACAGCTCCCATATTGAAGCCTTTGACCTTATCGATTGTTTCAGATAGAGCCGTCATAAAAATAATGGGAATATCCTGCGTACCCACTTTGCTTTTTAGAAGTCCGCAGACCTCAAAGCCATCAATGCCGGGCATCATCACATCCAGTAAAACTAGGTCAGGCTGGGCATGTTGAATTTGCTCGATCGCTGCTTCACCGTCCGTAGCAACCAAAACCTTGAGCCCTGTTTCTCTGAGCAAATTGACCAAAACACCCAGATTGGTGGGGTTGTCATCCACCACCATCACGGTTCCTTCTAAAAAAATCGGCTCGATCTCATCAGCACAATTTGAATTATCGCTAGAAGTAGCTCCAGAAATATAGCTAGGCTTGTAGCTAGACTTATAACTAGATCTATAACTAGAACCACTACCAGAATTACTGCTATTCATTTACATGCTTCCCGATCCCTTGCCCCTATAATATCTCTGATGCTTGTCACTTAGGACACCTAGGTTATTTTTTCTTTTGAGCCATGAATATACGCATTGGTAACGGCTATGACATTCACCGCTTGGTTAGCGATCGCCCCCTGGTTTTAGGCGGGATCGCCATTCCCCACGATAAAGGGTTGCTCGGACACAGCGATGCTGATGTGTTGACCCATGCGATTATGGATGCCATGCTGGGCGCACTTGCCCTTGGCGATATTGGTCATTATTTCCCGCCTACCGATCCTAAGTGGGCTGGGGCAGATAGCATTGTGCTGTTACAGCAGGTTTACCAACTAATTTTGGCGCAGGGCTGGACAATTGGCAATTTGGATGCGGTGGTGATTGCCGAAAAACCCAAACTAAAGCCCCATATTAAAACCATGCGCGATCGCCTTGCTGAAGTGCTGGGTCTAGACAGCGATCGGGTGAGCGTCAAGGCAACAACCAATGAAGGCTTAGATTCCGTGGGGCAACAAGAAGGTATTGCCGCCTATGCTGTGGTTTTGTTATGTAAATGAGTTATTCATCATCAACCAGTCTTATCTATTTTTTGTTTTATGAAGCCATATCCCAAATCAAATGCGATCGGAATTAATCCTCGTCAAAGAGTGAGGCGAAGTTCTAAATCGACGTTGCGGTTGTTAATTTTGCTGTTAATTGCAGCGGTTAGCTCTATTTTTTTGATGGGATGTTCAACTTTAAGTGGCGATACGCATCCTGAAAAGAATCGCCTTGTCGATTTTATTCTCAGCGATCCAAAAACTTTTAACCCAGTCTTAGTAGGGGATGCGACAAGTAGTCAGGTCTTAGGTTTAGTATTTAATGGCTTGCTGAACTCTGATGGCGTAACTTCTGAGCTGAAGCCTGAGTTAGCAGAAAAGTGGGAAGTGTCGGAGGATGGCTTGCGCATCATATTTACACTGCGACCCAATTTGAAATGGTCAGATGGTGCTCCTTTAACTGCTGATGATGTCCTATTTACGTTCCAAGATGTAATTTTTAACGAGCAGATTCCTACCAGTAGTCGAGATATTCTCAAGGTGGGTAAAAAGAAGGAACTGCCAAAAATTGAGAAACTGGACGATCGCCGCATTGCATTTAGTCTATCAGAGCCATTCGCACCATTTCTACGAACGGTTGGTGGCACGGGGATTTTACCAAAACATATTTTAGGAAAAACCATTACAGAAACAGATGATAAGAAACGGCCGAAGTTCTTAGAAACATGGACGCTCAAGACCCCAGTTACTGAGCTAGTCGGCAATGCTGCCTATACGATTGCCGAATACCGTCCCAGCGAACGGTTTATCTATAAGCCCAACCCCTACTATTGGAATCAGCCTAAACCCTATATTGAAAAATTTATCTACCAAATCGTAGGTTCTATAGATACTGCATTCTTAAAATTTCGTTCTCGCGAATTAGATATCTACAATTTGCGTGGAGAGGATTTTCAACTATTAAAGCGCGAAGAGCAAAGAAATAAGTTCAAAATCTATAATGGTGGACCTTCCACGGGTCAACTGTTTGTGATGTTTAACCTAAATAAAGGGCGCGATCCGAAAACCAATCAGCCCTTTGTGGAACCAATGAAGGCAAAATGGTTTAACGATGTCAACTTCCGTCGGGCGATCGCCTATGCGATCGATCGGCAGACGATGATTACCAATACCTATCGCGGTTTGGGCGCAACCCAAAACTCTCCCATCTCTGTTCCTAGTCCTTACTTCTTATCAGAAAAAGATGGACTAAAAACCTATAACTACGACCCGCAAAAAGCCAAAGAACTTTTACTGCAAGCAGGATTTCGCTACGATTCTGAGAACAAGCTACAGGATGCTCAGGGCAATCCAGTCCGATTTACCTTACTGACTAACTCAGGGAGCAACCCCGTGCGCGGACAAGTCGGCACGCAGATCAAGAATGACTTAGATAAGATTGGCATCGCTGTAGACTTTACAGGTATTGACTTTAACATTCTGGTTGATAAGCTCGACAATTCCAAACAATGGGATGCAATTATTCTCGGCTTTACTGGGGGTGTTGAACCCCATGGCAGTATCAACCTCTGGGCTACGGATGGCGAGTTGCACATGTTTAACAAAGGGCCAAGTCCTGATGAACCAAGCTATCCAGGGCGAGAGATTGCCCCTTGGGAACAAGAAATCCAAGATTTAATGATCAAGGCTTCTCAAGAGATTAAAGAATATAAACGTAAAGCCGTCTACGCTCAGTTTCAGCAGTTAGTCCAAGAACAACTTCCTTTGATTCATTTAGTCACACCGCTTTCTCTTGTTGCCATACGCGATCGCGTCCAAGGCGTTAAACCTACTGCGATCGGTGGCGCATTATGGAATCTTGAAGAGTTGAAATTGACTGAATAGCCAATGTTATTCGGTGTTTGCGAATAATTGACTGGCTTCCCATCCCAAGATCGTAATTTTGCGATCGCATCCCCAACGATAGCCACCTAGCTCACCCGAGGCACGAAGCACGCGATGGCAAGGAATTAGATAGGCGATTGGATTGCTTCCCACGGCATTTCCGATCGCTCTTGCTGCGGTTGGACGACCGATCGCTTCGGCTAAACTCTGATAGGTGGCGATCGCCCCAAAGGGAATATTGAGCAAAGCCCGCCAAACTTGAATTTGGAAATTTGTACCCTTGACGAAAAGTTTTAACGGTTCGTTCGCAGTGGTGTCATTTTTGCAGAGCGTGGGACGAAAGATGCGATCGCAAGTAAATTGCGTAGCATTTGGATCGTGGAGAATCTCGGCTCGTGACCATTCCAACCGTAGTAGGGATACGATATTCTGGGCAGCTACATCTAAATCCACACCATCTAAAAATTGCAGGTTACAAATACCGCGTGCTGTTGTCGCGATCGCGCACCTCCCAAACAGAGTGTCGTGAATGCCATAGCAAATCTGCAAACCCGCACCACCCGATTTGAATTCCCCTGGAGACATTGCTTCCAAATTCACAAACAGATCGTGTAGGCGACTGGAACTCGATAGACCAACATCCACAGATAGGTCTAGAAGATTCTTAGTCTCAGCAATCCGAGATTTGGCATATTCCACCGTGAGATATTGCAAAAAACGCTTAGGACTAATGCCTGCCCACCTAGCAAACAATCGCTGAAAGTGATATTCGCTCAGATGAAGATGCTCTGCGATCGTGGCGAGATCGGGTTGCCTGAGGTGGTTTTCTCGCATGAAAGCGATCGCTTTCGCAATGCGATCGTAGTCTTTGGTATTGTCATCCTTCTCTATCTGCATGAATTGCATAACGGCGCAATGATGAATAGGTCTCTACTCTATCGAAAACAAACCTGCAATACCACCCATTTCTTGCGATGCTCGACGCAATCAGCAGGTTCTCCTGCGATCGAAACAGCTCAGAAAGGGCTAGAGTTTGTTACACTCTAAGCATATTCAGTAACCTACTAAAACAAGCAACTTGTTTTCTTTATCATGGTTCTGCAAGCCCCACCCATCAAAACAGCGCCAACCATTACTTGGGAAGCCTTACCAGCAGACTTTGTATTACCTGACGATCCTGTGGAAAACATTCAACAGCCCTCCCTTGCTGCTGCCCTTACAGATGCGCTCGGAGCCGCAGGACTGATCCAGCCAGAAATGTTGATCGGTTCCAACTTCGCGCTGGTTGCGACAGTCAATAAAAAGATCGTGGTCAAAGCACCCGATTGGTTTTATGTGCCGCAAGTGCAGCCTGTTGCTGAGGGCATTATTCGTCGCAGCTATACACCTAGCCTAGAGGGTTCTCCGATCGCCATTGTGATGGAGTTCCTCTCCGAAACCGATGGCAGCGAATTATCCGTGCGATCGAGTCCGCCCTATGGCAAGCTGTACTTTTACGAGCAGATCCTGCAAGTTCCTACCTATGTCACCTTCGATCCCTACGAACCTAGTTTAGAGGTGCGTTGTCTGCAAATGGGCGAATATTCCTTGCAGAAACCAGACGATCGCGGTCGCGTCTGGATTCCTGAGTTAGAACTATTTTTAGGGATTTGGTCTGGGGCAAGACTAAGCCAACCCAATACTTGGCTGCGCTGGTGGGATCGAGCTGGCGACCTATTATTGTGGAGTGCAGAACAAGCCGAACAAGAACGCCAACGTGCCGAACAAGAACATCAACGTGCCGAACAAGAGCATCAACGTGCCGAACAAGAACATCAACGTGCCGAACAAGAACGCCAACGTGCTGACGTATTAGCAGCAAAGTTACGCGAGTTGGGTATCGATCCAAGTACGCTGACTTGAAGTTGGGCTTGAAATTCGATCGATAAGAATGACCAAAAAAATGCCTCTCTTTATTAAAGAGAGGCATTTTTATAATGTATTAAGGATTTCCGTTTAGGCTTTAGCGACTGGTTAAAGCAGGAACTTTTAGAGCTTGTCCCGCATAGAGATCGGGATAGAGTGGGAAGCGATCGCAGAGGTCTGCCACTCTTTGTTTGCAGGTTTCTTGTACGGCTTCGTCTTCTGGACTGAGCAAGCGATCGGCAATAATATCGGCAATCTCGCGAAACTCCTCTGTACCCAAGCCCCTTGTGGTCATGGCGGGAGAACCCACTCTCAAGCCACTGGTGACAAACGGTGAAGTCGGATCGAAGGGAACCGTATTTTTATTTGCCGTGATATTGACCCCACTGACAAGCAGATCGGCAACCTTGCCAGTCATACCAATGCAACGGAGGTCAATCAGCATCAAGTGATTATCTGTGCCATCAGAAACTAACTTAAATCCACGTTTTTGCAGTTGTGTTGCCATCGCTTGAGCATTCGCAATCACAGCGCCAGAATAGACTTTAAATTCAGGCTTTAAGGCTTCACCAAAGGCAACTGCCTTACCTGCAATCACATGCTCTAACGGCCCACCCTGAGTACCGGGGAACACAGCCTTATCGAGTTTTTTACCTAGTTCCGCATCACGGGTGAGAATCAAGCCACCACGGGGACCGCGCAGGGTTTTATGGGTTGTAGTTGTCACCACATCGCAGTAAGAAATCGGGTTGGGATGATGTCCCGTTGCGACCAACCCAGCAATATGGGCAATGTCGGCAAATAGGTAAGCCCCAATCTCATCAGCGATCGCTCTAAATTTATCAAACTGAATCACGCGAGGATAGGCAGAATAGCCGCAGACCAATAACTTGGGTCTATGTTTCAAGGCAAGTTCGCGCACCATGTCGTAATCTAGCTGTTCGGTTTCTGGGCTAACGCCATAATGCACTGCCTTAAACCATTTGCCTGAGACGTTCACAGGTGAGCCGTGGGTTAAGTGTCCACCGTGGGACAAGTCCATGCCCATAAAAGTATCGCCAGGCTCTAAAAGAGTCAAAAACACGGCAAAGTTAGCCTGTGCACCCGAGTGGGGTTGGACGTTGGCATGTTCGGCTCCAAAGAGTTGTTTGGCGCGATCGATCGCGATCGCCTCAATCTCATCCACAATTTCGCAGCCACCGTAGTACCGCTTACTAGGCAAGCCTTCGGCATACTTGTTGGTCAGTACCGAGCCTTGTGCTGCCATTACCGCAGGAGAGGTAAAGTTTTCGCTGGCGATTAATTCAATATTGCTGCGCTGTCTCTCTAGTTCTTGATTAATCAGGCCTGCGATCGCGGGGTCGGTATTCGCTAAAAATGAAATGTCTGCCACTCAAATATCTCCTAAACGTAGTGCTATCCATGCACGCAAGTCATACTGAGATATGCTAACACGCTAGATTGAGCAATTTGTTACGGCAAGGGGATATCGGTGTTGGGGCACAAGCTTATTTTCCAGTGATGTTTTACGCTTCTAGCTGATGAAGTCATACCAATTTCTTTTAAATTTGCAACAGATCGAATTTGGGGTTCCGCGCCGAGCGCGGTATTTTCAAAAAATGATGCGTCGTATCATTTTTTGAAAATGGTATCAGCATCAACGTGAGCGCTAAATCTCAAGTGGAGTGGGTGGGCGGCTCTCATTTGAAATTAGATTATCGATCGCAAAAAGTTTCTAATCTTTTTTTTTGAAGTATTGCAGCCATGCTTCATAAACAGTTTTTTCTGCCTAGAATCGTAGGGACAATTCATGAATTGTCCCAAATAGACCAGAACTCAAGTAAGAATATCGATAAACCATTGCTCAAAGCGATCGCCTAAAGCTGTCAGAGAATATTCCGCCTCGGCTTCGCGGCGGCAGACAATCCGATTGATCCGAGACACGGCTGTGATAGCATCACACAGAGCTGGGACATTATCGGGCTCCACTAGATAACCTGTCTTGCCATGTTTGATAATTTCAACGGGACCACCTCTGGCATAGCTGACAATGGGAACGCCACAGGCGAGTGCCTCGATCGCGACATTTCCAAAAGCCTCAACCCATTTAGGTGTCATTAACAGCGCTTGGCACACTCCCATGATTTCCTGTAGCTTTTCTGTAGGATGGAAGCCCAGATAATTCAATTTCGCTTTAGGAAAATCTTGCTTTACCTGTTCCCAATATTCTCGATCTTGCATTTTACCCAAGACATCGATCTCTAAACCTGTTGCCTCAGACACCGCTGCCGCATCTTCCAAACCTTTTTCAGGCGAAATTCTGGCGACCCAAGCCAAGCGAGCTTCTGAAGTCGGCTGGAACTCATACAGATCGAGATCGATGCCACTACCCAAGAGACGAAACTGACTGCCCATAGGGAAGGGGCGATCGAAGGTATCGGCTTGGGTTTGGGTGTAGACGCCAATGCGATCGGGATATTGTTGTACGACTTGAGCGATCGCGCGATCGATCGAATCTAACAACGAACCCATACTGACAAAATGCGCGATCGGGGTTTCAAAAAACGGCGTGAGATAGAATGGCAACCAATCGTAGGCAAAATTGACGATTAAGTCATAACTATCTTGCATTTCACGGGCATAAGTCCACAGATTCGCTAGAACCGAATTGTTTGGGAAGCTCACGGGATCGGTTCTCGTTTGATTTTGGGCAAAGCTATGCACTTCCCCAGGAATCGTAATCAGTGGAATCGTCTGAGATTGAGAACCCACACAAGCTGCAAGATGAACCGTGTGCGATCGCAACATCAGTTCCTTCGCCACATTCTCAACGGTCAGCTCAACGCCCCCGCCAACACCAGAACCAAATGCACCGACAGGAGTTGAGATAAATAGAAGCTTCATAGAATTCAACGAACCGTAAAAAATAATTGAGAGAAGAAGGGCAATATGTGGATTTGGTCATTGGGAGGGGCGAGGCTCTTCCGCCCTAGACCTTTGCCTGTTAAAGTCCGATCTAAAATCTAAACCAGAGATTCCTATAGAAGCTAATCGCTAGCCAAACAAGCCCCCACAACGGCTAATACTGACTCAGACAAACTAGAATATTCATAGCCACCTTCTAAGCCAAATACTATTTTGTGGGTTAGCTGCAAACAGAGCTTTGTGAGGACACCATAGTCTTTAGGCTTGAGGGACATACTCGCCAAAGGGTCGTTAGAATTCGCATCAAACCCTGCACTGACAATCAGTAAATCTGGTTTGAAGTCTTGCAAAAAAGGGATGACACGTTGTTCAAATACGACCAAATATTCTTGAAGCGAGCAATTTGCTCTCATCGGTAAATTCAAGACATTGCCATGGGCTCCTGTCTCCTCTAGATCGCCTGTATAGGGATAAAAGGGGGCTTGATGGGTAGAAACATAGGCAAGATTTGGACGATCCCAAACCGCTTCTTGCGTACCATTGCCATGATGCACGTCCCAATCTAAAATCGCCACTCGTTGAATATTTGGTAAATCGAGCGCATACAGTGCCGCGATCGCCGCATTCGAGAAAATACAAAACCCCATTCCCGTGTGAGCGCGAGCATGATGTCCAGGTGGACGGGCAACGACAAAAACGGGTTCGTCTGAGGCTAAGACAAGATCGACCCCATCTAACCATGCGCTCACTGCCAATAATGCCACTTCATAGGTGCGGCTCGACGCGATCGTATCCCCATCAATATGACCGCCACCCCGTTCCGATATTGCCTGCACAGCATCGATATATGCGGGCGTATGAAAGCGCTCTATCTCTTGCCGCAGGCGATCTCTTTGTTGGATCGGCGTAGGCTGTTTCCACGTCAGACGATTTGCCAAATCAGAAGTTTTTAAAGCCTCGATGATTGCGGTTAATCGACCCGAATTTTCAGGATGATAAACCCCAGTTTGATGCTCTAAAAACCGATCTGAGTAGATTATCGGGAATGTTGATAAAGACATAGAGGGTGGGTATTCTAGATGAATATCTGAGCCAACGAGCCAGAGTAAAACGAGAGGAATGCAGTCTAACGCGATCGCGATTAAATTTAACGTTAAACCTAACGCTATACTTTAAGAATTATCCGTTAGGCATTACCAATCGCAATCAAGCATGATTCATGAGCAATTTTTCTCTGCTTAGAATCGTAGGGGTGATTCATGTGCCCCTACATACAAATTAAATAGGATTGCTATATTTACTTTATTGTTGTTTTGTAATTTCTTGCCTGCTTGTCAACAGTAATCTTTCTTAAAAGTGTCCAATAACAAGCCCTGTGGTAGATACTCACCAGCCCAGCGATCGCCTAGACAGTGCCATGCTTTCAGTGCCAGAAGAGTTGGTTCCGATGGTAAATGAGCTTAACGCTCTTTATGAAAATGGACGCAAAGATAGCGTGCTGAAAGCGCTTTCAGATCTCATTCTGCAATTAAAGACTGAGCCAAAGGGTGGCGTAGATCTTTCTGTAAATTTCCCACCAAGCCCACCTAGCCTACCTAGTCCACCAAACTATCATTTACTGGTTAATCAAGAAGACATAGACGATCCTGCGAGTTCAGATTTTTTAAAAAGTTGGGAAGATATCCTCAACTTGCAGCTTTATGTCGATACAGATATCTACGGCACGTTAGATCTTGACCCCGTGCAGCCAGAAGAAAGTGAGCCAGAAGCAACCATCGAACATGAAGATGCCACAGAAATTTACGTGCAGTCTTGGGCAGAACTTGCCAAAAGCATGTCTAATCTGCCCGATGATGTGTTTACCCGACTTTGGAGCACCACAGAGGTTGCTAAAATTTTAGAATGTTCGGTCAATACGCTTCGCCGTGCGAGAAAAGAAGCGCGGTTGCCCCTCAAAGTCAAAGACCTCATCGTTGACTCCATTAGCCATGATGGCAAAAGAAGCCTCTGGTTTATTCGTCCTAGTTAATTTTTCTAAAGCGATCCTTGTGTTTGCGAACGTAGTACGGGCTTCTAGCCCTTGCAGGCAAGATGCCTGCGCAACAAATTATTACAACTCATTGAGGATTGCTATAACGAATCATTTTATTTTTTTCTCTAGTTCCCAAATGTCCTAGCATTTTAAATGGCTAGTTCATTCATCTAGGTCTCATGGTTAGAAATAAATTCTTGGCAAATTGGTCGCAGGTCGCAATTGCGATCGCTGTGACAGTTTTGATAGCAATTGGGTGCGTGGTTTATCCTCAGCCTAGTTTTGCGGCTTTACCCAATAAAAGTGCGATCAAAGATGCAAGCGTTTTGCTACGAAATGCCTTACCCGTTGACAATTCGATCGTGCGGGAGATTCAGCTTAAATTAGAGGGTATGCCCCGCCAAGCCAATCTCAAACGCTGGAAAGGTCTAAGCAAAGATGTAGATAGTATTCTGTTAAGCGTGTCGCAAAAACGCGACCAGATTTTGGCAAGTGTTACCCCAGCCGCGAAACAATCGGCGGAAGAAAGCCTTGCCAGTCTTGGCAATGTGCTTGTTCCCCTGCAAGAAGCGATCGCCACCAAAGACAGAAACAACATCAAACCCCTAAGCGAAAAAGCGCTGGAATATGTGGGAACGATTGAGAGCCAAATGGTTCAGGCATTTCCCTTTGAAGTTCCCGCAAAATATTCAGGATTGCCCCAGCTTAAGGGCCGAGCGATCGTCGAAATGGAAACAGAGAAAGGGAATTTCACGATGACCTTGGATGGCTTTAGTGCCCCTGTCAATGCAGGTCAATTTGTCGATTTGGTTCAACGGGGCTTTTACAACGGTTTAACCTTTAATCGGGCTGATGACAACTTCTTCTTGCAAGCTGGCGATCCTGCGGGTGAGGCAGATGGCTTTGTGGATTCCGCAACAGGTAAAGTTCGCACTGTGCCCCTAGAAATTCGCGTGGTGAATAAAAAAGATCCAGTCTACGAACATACCTTTGATGAACTCGGCATGGTTGGCACGTTACCCGTACTGCCGTTTTCTGCCTATGGCACCGTGGCAATGGCTCACCCTGGTACCGATCCTAATGGCGGTTCCTCGCAGTTTTTCCTGTATTTGTTTGAGTCCGATCTGACCCCTGCAGGTTTAAATTTGATCGACGGCAACTACACGGCTTTTGGATATGTCACCACAGGCGAAGAAGTTTTGCGTAAACTAAAGTTAGGAGACAAAATTCTTTCTGCTCGCGTTATTAGCGGGTTAGAAAACCTCGTTACCAGCAAGTAATTTATAACCCATGGGTGAATCCCAAACTTTCAGTCTACCTAGTCCCAGTAGTGCCATACGTTTGGCAGGGACTAGGGGAGAAAACCTTAAATTAATTGCCCTTGAGACAGGCACAAAATTGGTTCTGCGCGGACAAGATTTACTGATCGAGGGTACTGAACCGCAGATTTCCCTCTGTTTGCAAATTGTTCGCGCCCTCAAGCAACTCTGGTCGCAAGATCGAGCGATCGCTTCGGTCGATATTTTGGCAGCCAAACAAGCTGTGGAAGAACAACGGGCGGAATCATGGAGCGATCGACCAGCGATTACAAGGAACCATCGAGGTGGACAGATTCAGCCACGCACGCTCAAGCAGCAGCAATACGTGCAGGACATGGAAAACCACGATCTGATCTTTGGGATTGGTCCTGCGGGGACTGGCAAAACCTTTCTGGCAGCGGTGGCAGCCGTCAAGGCATTGCAAAATCAGGAGTTTGAGCGTCTGATTTTAACCCGTCCTGCCGTGGAGGCAGGCGAAAAGCTAGGCTTTTTACCTGGCGATCTGCAACAAAAAGTAGATCCTTATTTGCGCCCTCTCTATGACGCTTTGTACGAGTTGATGGATCCAGAAAAAATCCCCAGCTTGATCGAGCGTGGTGTGATTGAGGTTGCTCCACTCGCCTATATGCGAGGTCGCACGTTAAACAATGCCTTCATCATCGTGGATGAAGCACAAAACACCACGATCTCCCAGATGAAGATGGTGCTGACGCGTCTGGGATTTAACTCTCGCATGGTGGTGACAGGAGATGTCACCCAAATTGACTTGCCCCATCATCAAAAATCTGGGCTCAAAATGGCGCAAAAGATCTTAGAAGGGGTTGAGGGTATTGCCTTTAGTCACTTTACTAAGTCTGATGTTGTGCGCCATCCACTCGTGCAAAAAATTGTTGCTGCCTACGAGCTAGCCGAACACTAGCTTGCAAACTACTTCCGAGCCTTGTTTTTGGGGAAAAGTATTAAGCTGTCACAGTTGCCATAATAAGAATTGCGTAGGCAGGATTGGGCACTTTCAAGCGTGATATCTTTATTAGGCTATAAAATCGGTTCTGTCGGAATTTGACCGTCAGAGTTAACGGGGAAAGCTTGGTGTAAGTCCAACACTGTCCCGCAACTGTAATGAGATCGCAAAAATCTCTGAGTCAGGATGCCCGCCGACGATCTTGCTCATTCCTAATATCTGCGAGGCACAGAAAATGAATAAATTTAAAAATTCTCGGTTTCTTCCTTTTAATAAGGTTGTCTATAAGGCAGTCTGTTTAGCTGCATTGTTTGGTGTTTTGTTGTTGTCAGCCACACCAGCTTTTGCTCACCATGCCATGGATGGAAAAATGGCATCTAACTTCTTTGAAGGTTTTGTATCTGGTATAGCGCACCCCTTGATTGGACCCGACCATTTTGCATTTCTTGTGGCAGTTGGCTTGCTTGCTGCTATTAAGCGACAGGGACTGATGATTCCGATTTCGTTTGTATTATCTGCGATGCTTGGTACTGGGGCACATCTAGCAGGCATAAATCTTCCAGGAGTTGAGCTATTTGTTTCTGGATCGATCTTGCTATTCGGTATTTTGTTGATTGAGAAGGATAGATTTAATACTTTTGTCGTTGCAGGGCTTTCAGCGCTTGCTGGCATATTTCATGGTTATGCGTATGGCGAATCCATTTTTGGCGCAGAAACTACTCCTCTAATTGCTTATCTGATTGGATTTACAATTGTGCAACTGGTGGTGTCACTCCTTGCATTTTGGATTGGTAAGGCAACCATCCTCAAGCAAAAAGCCGAACAGCAATCCCCCATACAGTTGCGTTCTGCCGGTCTAGTGATTTCTGGTATTGGTCTAGCTTTCTTCGCTTCCCAAGTTATTGCCGTTCTATTTCCAATTTCCAAAATCTAATCAATTCATCTAACTGCTTTTTAGGCGGTTAGATCTCCAGCAACCATTGAAAATGGCGGAGAGTCTGGAAGGACAGTTGTAGTAACAATTCATGAATTGTCTCTACAACTGTCTTTCTTAGTTTGAGATGAATCTATTGCTTTAGGTGATGCCCTGCAAAGCCTGTAATGCTTGGCGGGTACGCTTTACCCACTCTGTATTATTGTCAGCCTCGTAGAGCCTCAGTGCCTCTTGATAAGAGCGAATGGCGCTACTAATATCGCCTTGCATTGTGTATAAAGCCCCTAAACCAAAATGTGCCCTAGCGTAACTGGGGTTCAGAGAAATCGCTTTGTTGTAAGCGTCTAAAGATTCTCGCATTTTGCCTTGATCGGCAAGGGCTAAACCAAGACTCGCGTAGTCAACCCATAACTCTTCTTTGCCATAGACGATCGCACGGGTAAAAGCCTCAACAGCACCAGCACTATCTCCTTGGGTGCGGAGTAAATTACCTAAATTACTGTAGGCAACGTTATTTCTAGGCTCGGCATCGATCGCTTTCCGAAACGCGGCGATCGCATCCACAGGTTTATTTTGATCGGATAAGGCACGACCGAGATTGTTGTAGGCAGCCGCATATCTAGGGCTGAGATTGATGGCTTGCTCGTAGGCAGCGATTGCCCCACTTAGATCGCCTTGACGGCGCAATGCTAAACCCAACCCGTTATAGTTGGCTGCAACTTTAGGGTTTAACTCAATACTGCGCCGAAACACCTCAACTGCCTCAGGTGCTTTTTCTTTTTTAAGCAAGGCAGTGCCTAACGCCGCATACACATCCGCATTTTTGTTGTCTTGCTCGATCGATCGCCTGTAGGAAAGAATGGCTTGATCGGTGTCGCCTTTGGCATCGTAGGCAATCCCAATGTTATAAAAAACATTGGGGAAGCGATTGTTAATTGCGATCGCGCGTTTATATGCCTCTATAGCGCCATCATAGTCTTTGTCTTCATACAGGGCGATACCTAGGGAAAAGTGAGCCGTTGCATACTGGGGTGCAAGCGTAATCGCCTGTCGAAATGCAGTAATTGCCCCCTTGCGATCGCCTTGACGGCGCAAAACAGAGCCCAAACCATTGTGGGCGAGTGCGTACTGTGGGTCTAAGCCTACAGCTTTCTGGAAAGCAGCGACAGCACCATCAAGATTATTGCGTTGTTCTTCAGCCAGACCGAGATTGTAGTAGGTCGAGGCTAAACTCGCATCTGGTTTGCTGAGACGAATGAATGCGTTGTAGGCATTAATCGCCCCCACCATATCGCCTCGTTTATATAGGGCAATGCCCAAACCGTAGTAGGCAGGTGTATAGTTTTTGTCGAGTTCGATCGCCCGTCGATGGGAAGCGATCGCCCCTTCAATGTCCCCTTGTTGCCGCAGCGTTACGCCCAAACCGTAATGGGCAGGAACAAAACCAGGATTTAGTGAAATTGCTTGTCGGTAAAGTGCGACTGCCTCAGTCAGTTTGTTTTGCTCTCTTAGGACATTTGCCTGCTCGACCAGCTTGATCGCAGCATTGGGATTCTGTTCGGGTTTCGTTTCAATGGGTGTGGCAGTTTGCGCGATCTTCTCTGCAAATTGAGGGGCAGCTTGCGATGGGGTACACAAGGGCAGATAACTAACCAGTGAAATAAATCCAACCGTAGAAATCTTAGTAATCGCTTGCTTGATCATAGAATTTTTTTTGGATGTCCTTTTTGCTAGGATTACCGACACACCCATCGTAAACCATTCCCAGAAAACTTTTTCTCATCCATTCAGCTTAATTTTTGCAACCAAATTTGGCTCAAACGCTTTAAATCAAGGCAATTTCTAGCGAAAAAATACAGAAAACTTAATTAGAGGCTTAACATTTAGCACAGAGGCAATTTTCAATTTCAGCAAAATTCAGTATGTCTTTCATACACAAAACTTTGGCTTGGCATTTATCCAGTAAAATGCAAGGGTAAGGTTTCAGAAAGAGCGTTTTTAAAGCTTTCTAAAGGGCAAGGGGCGATTTTGGAAAAGGGCACATTGGTTGAATTTCGTTTGCATGGCGATCGCCGCTTGGCAGTTGTAGATCGACCTGAGGGCAAAAAGCACCTACAGGTGATTGACGAGAATGGCACGACCCACACAGTGCATCCTCGCGAAATTGACTTTGTGATCAAAAGCACGGCTGACTCCGATCCGCAGATGTTTACGGCACGACAGATCCCAGTTTTCTTTCAACAGGTTCAGCAATATTTAGATCCCTCTAGTCTTGAAGTAGCTTGGGAGATCTTGATCGATGACAACAAGTCTGTCACCCCTGACGATCTAGCCAACCTCCTGTTTTCAAAAATATCTGCCGCCACCTCCTATGCTTCCTATTGGCTCTTGAGCAATGACAAGCTTTACTTTAAGCAAAAAGGCGATCGCTATGAGCCTCGACCCGCCACCCAAGTTGCCGAGTTAAAACACCAAGCCGAAGCAGCTCAGCAACGCCAGCGCGAAGCCGAAGCCTTTATCTGCAAGATGCAAAACAAGATCGCAGGCAAGCAGATCGATCTTCCCGAAGATGCGCCAACGGAACCAGAATGGACAAAACAGGAACGGCATCGCTTAGAGAGTCTAGAGCGATATGCCCTCTACGGTGAAGAAGCCTCAGATAAATCCGCTGCCCAAGAAATTTTGGTTTCAGTCAAGCGCACGAAATCTGAAATATCAGCGTTTCAGCTATTGGTTGACTTAGGGATTTGGAACCGCCATGAAAACCTTGCCCTGTTGCGCAGCCAAGTACCCACCACCTTCTCAGCCGAAGTTCTCAATGCTGTCAAACAATGCCTAGAAAATCCGATTCCAGATAGCTCTTTAGCGAAGCGGATCGATTTGACGCATTTGCATGTTTACACGATCGATGATGAGAGCACGACTGAGATTGATGACGGTTTGAGTATTGAAACTCTGCCCAATGGTCAAAAGCGGCTATGGATCCATATTGCCGATCCTACGCGCTGGATCGAACCCCAGAGCCTACTCGATCGCGAAGCCCGCAAAAGAGGAACCAGTGTTTATTTGCCCACGGGCATGATTCCCATGTTTCCCCACGAGTTGGCAACGGGACCGATGAGTTTGATTCAGTCACAGGTTTGTCATGCCCTGTCGTTTGGGGTCGACCTCAGCGATCGCGGCGAAGTCATTTACGCAGAGATTCATCCCAGTCTGATTAAACCCAACTATCGCCTCACCTATGAAGATGTGATGGATATGTTGGATATGAGTATTGAGGAAGATCTCAATGCGATCGCCCACTATGCCAAACTCCGAACCAACTGGCGGCTCTACCAAGGTGCGGTGAATATCGATCTGCCTGAAACCATCATTAAGGTCAATCCCAACGATACGGAGCAAATGACCCTAGAGTTGATGGATGAGCCCTTTTCACGGCAAATGGTGGCAGAGATGATGATCTTGGCTGGAGAAGTTGCGGCTAATTTTGCCCAAAAGAATGGAATTCCGATTCCCTATCGCTATCAGGAAGCGCCAGAATTGCCCTCGGAAGAAATCTTGATGCAGTTGCCATCTGGTCCCGTGCGCGAGTTTGCTGTCTGTCGCTGCATGGCAAAGGGTGAAATGGGTATCTATGCTGCACGTCATGCTGGACTGGGACTGGAAGCCTATACCCAAGCCACCTCTCCAATCCGCCGTTACACCGATCTTCTTACCCATTGGCAAATCAAAGCTTTTCTGAATGATACGCCTTTGCCCTTTACAGAGGCGACACTATCGGATTCCCTATCTGTGATTGAGCCTGCGGTATATGAAGCCAATCAATTGGAACGTCAAACCGTGCGCTATTGGAGCTTAGAGTTTTTGCGACGCAATCGTGAAACCGCTTGGCGAGCAATCCTTTTGGACTGGTTGCGCGAACAGGATAAACTCGGACTGGTACTTCTCGAAGATTTGGGCTTAAAGCTTCCCATGCGCATCAATCGCACCACAAATGTCGGTGAAAGTTTTAACGTCAAAGTCAGCGATGTCGATCCGCGCAAAGATTTGATTCAGTTCTTTGAGGTGCAACAGGTTGAGTCATTTAGCATGGCATAAGTTTCTGAAGTATGATTGAATCTTCAAATCATCAAGTCATTTTGTGAATATCTGGCAGCTAATTCCAAAAACAGGGATTTCCCTAGGGGAAATCCAAATCACATTTAATGATTCATGGCAGGATGTATGTCAAAAACTCAATCTTAAGCAGGCTCATGGCGTACTTAAAGAACACCATATTAACGGATGGTTTTTAGATAATATCCTCGAAACTGGGGCAAGTATTCGATTTCAATTTGAACAGAATTCACTATCTGAAATTCTGTTTTGTAATGGAAGTTTGTTTTTTGAGGATATCAACTTTATTGGCTCTGAGATTGAAGATGTTATTCAACAATTAACTAATAGAGGGATAAAAATTTTTTATGACTATGTAGAATTTAATTATATTTCTCCTGAGTTACAGATTTATTTTTGTACTGGTGAGGCTGTTGGTGGAGAGGGGACTGACGTGCAGTATGTTGGGATTGTTAATGATGAATGTGAATTAACCCCTGAAATTAAGCAAGTGACAAGTCCAGTTGTGTGAAAATAAACACAGACACACTCAAATTACAGTAAGCAAAGACCGATCGCATAGACAACAGAACTAAATCCACCAACGCGATCAAAGAATTGAGATATCCGCGACCGATCGCTGTTGCCCCCGATCCGCTAGTTGTTTGGCTAGATTCGCACACACAGCGATCCCACGTTTTTAGCAAAAATCCACAAATTTGCAAGCGATTCCTTTCAGAATGTGTCCCGCCGCCCACAGCCAAACTCAGAGATCGTCTGGGTTAACTCCGATAGATCTGAGATAAGCTCTCAATGTTTCATTTTTTTGCCGTTCTTGCTTAGCGATTTTACGCTCTTGCTCAGCGATCTCTTCTGCTTGTTATTGGCTTGCTCAGCGATCGCCTATTTTTAGCAATAATTCATATACTTGCAAGCGATCTTTTTTAAGAAATATTTCATGTGTTCGAGCGATCGCATTCAGGATGCGTACCTCTGCATTACATTTCGTCTGGGTCTAATCCAAGTGCTCTAAGCCTTTCAGCAAGTCGTTGGGCTTTTTGTTCGGCAAGTTGCTGGGCTAGTTCAGCTTGTTGTTTTTCTAGATTGGCTTGCTCAGCAATCGCCTCAGCCTCCAACTTAGCAAGTCTTTCCTGCTCAGCGATCTCCTCAGCCCTCCGTTGAGCAAAACTAGCACGCTCGGCGATCTCCTCAGCGATCGCAGCCTGCTCTTTAGCAGTCGGATATCTGACCCCATTGCGATCGTACCAATACAACCACTCCCGCCGCCAATCGTATAGTTCGTTGCGAATGCAACCAATACCAAGCCCCACACCTTCCAGCCACACCATTTCGCCACCTTCAGGCAAAAGCGCGATCGATGGCATCAGTTCGTACTTGCCATTCACCAACTGATACACTTCCAAAGATGGACGGTCTTTATAGGCTGTTCCTTTTCCGCTAAAGGGATTATAGATAACGTAATAGCGAATGCCTAAATTCTGATACAGTTCTAGCTTTTCCTCGTATTCACTGTTATAAGTCTTAGAAATTACTTCAAAAAATAAAATCGGCAATACTTTTTCTTCCCAAATCGAATAGCTCAAACGTCCACTTTCGCCGCGAAGTCTGGGAACGCCTATGGCTAAAAACCCATCGGGAACAACTGCTTTGGAGTTCTCTGGCTTTTCAAGGTTTGGTTCGTAATAAACTGCCATGTCTACTCCCCAAAACCAATCGAAGCGATCGTCCCAAATGTCTCTCAACAAGTTCAGCAGAATATTGGGAATGTCGTTTTGGAGTTCGTTATCCACAGGGGTTTCATCGGAATCTGGCAATTCCTCAGCAGTTGGTAAATGGCGGTATTCCGAAGATACAGTAAACATGGCTTTTTGACATTTTTACGTTAGCCCTATTCTGTCATAGTTTTTGCTTTTTTAGCAGAGCAAGTAAACATAAGGTAAATTTATCCATGTCAAACTGCCAGCATCGACGAACTCGGCAGACGCACAGAATATCGCTATGACGCACGCAATCGCTTAATCGAAACCATTTATCCAGACGATACACCCGCCACTCTAGCCGACAACGCTAGAACCAAGAACGAATTCGATCTAGTAGGCAATCAAGTTGCAGCCATTGATGAGTTGGATAGGCGTACAGTCTTGGAATATGACGCGCTCAACAGATTAGTGAAGCTAGTTAACCCAGACCCCGACGGAGCTGGGTCACTTCTCTCGCCCGAAATGCGCTACGAATACGACGCAACTGGCAACAAAACAGCCGAGATCGACCCACTTGGACGCAAAACTCAATATCAATACGATAATCGCAATCGCTTAATCGCAAAGATTTATCCCGATGGCAGCCAAGAAACTGCTACCTATGATGCCAATAATAATTTAATCGCAACGACCGATGCGAATGGAAGCGTCACGATCCGTCAATATGATGCTAGTAGAAGACTTGTAAAAATTATCGAACCCAACGGCATCCAGACCTTTGAATACAATAACAACAATCAACTGACTGCCCAGACCAATGCCAATGGCAATCGCACTCAGTATTATTACGATCAACTCGGTCGTAGATACTTGACAATCGATGCGCTTGGCGGGAAGGTGTATACAAGCTATGACAATCTCAACCGTCAAATCGAAGCGATCGATCTGCTCAATCAATCGACCAAGACTGAGTATGATGCTTATGGGAATGTTGTGGCTGCGATCGATCCTTTGGGACAACGCACGAGCTATGGCTACGATCTGAAGAATCGCAGGAATATGGTGACGGATGCTTTGGGTAAGGTGACGACTACGACCTATGATGCGTTTGGGAATGTTCTTTCAATTACCGATCCTAAACAGAATAAGACGAGTTATGAATACTCCGTAAAACAGACTGGAAAGAAAATCATCACCAATGGAAGCATTACTTCAATTAGCTATG
The DNA here is from genome assembly GCF_965232925.1 of Tumidithrix helvetica PCC 7403. Lineage (NCBI taxonomy): Bacteria > Bacillati > Cyanobacteriota > Cyanophyceae > Pseudanabaenales > Pseudanabaenaceae > Tumidithrix > Tumidithrix helvetica. Next base: position 561 of record NZ_CBDDRA010000025.1, on the reverse strand, counting down.
ATGGTCGCTATGTTGCTCTTGGCATTGACAGTAGCCTCGACAACAAAGACACCAATACTTTTTCTGATGTATTTCGCTTAGATCGTCAAACTGGACAATTGATCAGGGTAAGTACCAATCAAAATGGAGAAGCCCCGAACGGATATAGTTTTAACACCAGCATTAGCGGTGATGGTCGCTATGTTGCCTTCCATTCCACCAGTACAAATGTCGATAACGTTGCCAGTGATGGATTATTTGTACGAGATCTTGACAATGGAACGACCACCAGAGTTGCTTCTCCGATCGCCAGCAGCGATCCAGAGCTTGATGATTTCAACAAAGGGCTTTGCCCTGATTGGAAACGCACAATACATTGCCTTTGTTTCAAGTGTCGGACGACAATGGAATTGGCGGGTTAAATGACGCCTCCTCCAATAGTCGTCCCACATGTAGAGGTGATACCAATTTAAAGGCGTAGGATAACAGATAGACTAAACTAGAGAAAAAAGTATAAAGGCAGAAGTAAGATGGCAGGGAAAACAGCGATCGTCATCAAAGAAACAGAACAAGAACTAGCAG
>NZ_CBDDRA010000024.1:0-73105 GCF_965232925.1 Tumidithrix helvetica PCC 7403 | reverse complement strand
GCATGGCGCTGAATAAGCTACCACCGAATACGCCTGCTACGCCCAACATGTGGAAGGGGTGCATCAGGATGTTGTGTTCGGCTTGGAATACGATCATGAAGTTGAAGGTGCCGGAGATACCCAAAGGCATACCGTCAGAGAAGCTGCCTTGTCCGAGGGGGTAGATCAAGAATACGGCGGTGGCTGCAGCGACGGGGGCGCTGTATGCTACGGCGATCCATGGTCTCATGCCTAGACGGTAGGAAAGTTCCCATTCACGTCCCATGTAGCAGAAGATGCCGATCAGGAAGTGGAATACGACGAATTGGTAGGGACCACCGTTGTAGAGCCACTCGTCGAGGCTGTCTGCTTCCCAAATGGGGTAAAAGTGCAAGCCAATGGCGTTGGAGGAGGGCACGACTGCGCCAGAAATCATGTTGTTGCCGTATAGCAAGGAGCCGGATACGGGTTCGCGAATGCCGTCGATGTCCACGGGGGGGGCGGCGATGAAGGCGATTACGAAGCATGTGGTGGCAGCGAGCAAGCAAGGGATCATCAATACGCCGAACCAACCTATATAAATGCGGTTTTCGGTGCTGGTGATCCAGTTGCAGAACTGATCCCACAGACTAGCGCTTTCGCGTCTTTGTACTGCAGTTGTCATCTTGTATAAGTCCTAATGAATTAAGTATTTATTTAGGCTTGCGCCATGGATACTAAGTTAGAAGATTCATTGACTTTTGTAAAGGGAATTTTACAGATCTCTACCTATCGAGCGATCGCTCCCCAATTTGTCAAGTAGGGTAACTACATCGATTGAGGCTGAAGGATGGTTTGTTGTGCCAGTAAAGCTGTACCATAAGCAGCCTCGGTTTGAATTGCAGGGACGAGGGGAACTGCGAGATAACGTCGGCGAATATCCGTCCATGCGGCATTCTTAGCACCCCCACCTGCTGTGTAAATTTGAGCAATAGGTGAAGCACCGAGCGATCGCAAAAGTTCGTACCCTCTCGCTTCAATTTTTGCCATACTTTCCAGCAAGCCATGCAGAAATTCAACGGGATCGTCGGGACGGGGCGTTAAACGGGGAAGTAAATCGGGATCGTAAACCGGAAAGCGTTCTCCTTTGCTGGGCAAGGGGTAATAATCGAGATGGCTGGGTTGTGATGCGGGAATGCGCTCGCTGAATTCTTGCAGTTCGCGATCGCTAAAAAACTGCTTTAAAACTGCCCCACCCGTATTAGAGCCACCACCCACTAACCACAGAATTTCGCGATCGGTATCTAACCTATGGCTGTACAAACCATAACGAGGATCGTCTAAACGCACTTGACTGCAAATCTTGACAACCAACGTCGAACCCAAGGAAGTTACAGCCGCACCCACGGTCGGAGCAGAACTACCTATACTGGCAAAAAACGCTGCGGTGCTATCGGTTGTACCCGCACAGATCCAACAGTGGGGATGGATACCAAACTTTTGGGCTAGTTCTGGCTTCAGCAACGAGATCGCTTGACCAGGGACAAACACTTTGGGGAGTTGGACTTCAAGCTGGCATCGATGTAATTCAGCTTCTAGCCAATGCGTCAGCCAGTCGGGATAGCACAATTGCGCAACGTCATAGCCCAGCTTGAGGGCATTGTGGTAGTCGCTAATGCCCAAATTGCCATGGAGCAAAAAGCTCAACCAGTCGGCTTGATGCAAAAAATAATAGGGAGCATTCGATTGATTTGTGGCGCGATCAACATCGGCAAGCTGTGCGATCGCTTGCACCAACTTAGCCAAACTAGAGGTCGCACTCAAAACCGTGTGCCCCGCAGGCGCAAAGGTCTTCACCAAATCCACGATCTGAGCGTTGCAGGCATCACTATAAATATGAGGCTGACTCACGGGTTGCCCCTTGGCATCTGTAACTAAAACCGTAGCCGAGGTCGCATCCACAGCGATCGCCTGTAGTCCCTGTCTTACGTCAAAGGGCATCTGCTCCAGCAGTGAAAATAAAGCGGCTTCCCAAGTTGAAATATCTCGAATGCTATATTCACATCTAGCCGTAGCGTGAATTCTCCCCTCGGCGTCAATGGCGATCGCTCTTGCCCCTGAAGTGCCAAAGTCAATTCCAAGGTAGAGATTCATAAATTCTTTAGCCCCAATAGCGACCCCACTCATCCGCTGTCAGTACTTTTCAGGTTCAACAATCATTGCCATTCAGCCAGTTTGCAACGGGATTATTAGCAATCGCTTCTCAGTCGGTGGCTAACATAAACTTTTTATACCAAAATCCGCTCGATCAATCATTTTTGTGGAAGAAGAGTTTAGCAGCAGGGCTGTAGAGGAGTTGAAATGCCAGAAATCCCAGAAGTAATGCAGGTAGAATCTCTGAGATTATCCTTAACACCAGCTCTGGATAGCTGCTGTAGCCGCAAGAATAACTGGAAATGCTTAATGGATGATCTTTTTGCCAACACTCATAGGGCGGAGTAGGTAGAGGCTGCCATTGGACGATTGAGCGATAAATCAGTTGAAGAGAGGGGCTCTTGGGGATCGCCGTTACCATACCACCGATTAGAAAACTCACCGCCAACCATTTACCATAGCGTTTTCTTTTTTGCAGTCCCCAGAAAGTCAAAAAGAGCATAACAAATGTAAAGAAGCCAATTAGCAATGCGTGAATTGCTAGAGGGGATGAGCAGTTAAATGGTGGATCGGCTGAAGAACAATGAAACAAGCCAATTGGTAGAGCGATCGCCAAGCTTATCAGGGATAGCACCAAGAGAACTTGCGTAATCCAAACACTGGGTGGGCGATATATGGGATCGTTCATTTCTCTCCATTGGCTCTACGCTCAACACCGAGTAAGTTTCTGGCTCTCTTATTACTAAAGGTTGGTCGTGTAAAGCTAAAAGTCAATCAGCACTCGTCAAAAGCTTCCATATCGAGCAGGTGATAGTAAGGTTCGATCAAATTAGAACCTTTAAATGCTAAAGCACGTAGGGTATGCCAATCTTGTAGGCTTTCAAACGCACTAGGATAATCATCGGCTTCTAATCTCGCCGCAAGCTCTGCGACATCTGCGGCGGTGAGCTTGTCGATATCAATCTCTTTATCTTTTTCCTTTGAGGATTTTGTGCCCATTTTACGAAGATCCTAGAGCCAAGGCTCTCAATGAAAAAGTTAACGTGATACCTTACTAAGTACTTTAGAACGGAGAGGGAGGGATTCGAACCCTCGTTACGGAGTTACCTGCCGTAAAACAGATTAGCAATCTGCCGCCTTCAACCACTCGGCCACCTCTCCAAAGAGTAAGGATATATATATTATCAAATAGTTTGGCATTAGACACAAAAAATTTGCCAACTTTGCCAGAAACCTTTACCAATTCCCATGAGATCGATAACAGCTAGGGATTTGAGTTCGGCGCTATGTGCGAAGATTCAAAAAATGGCGTCGTTTTTGAGAATGGGATTGCCTCCGAGTAATCATGCAGCTAGGCACGATCGCAGCTACATTCCAAACAGCAAAGAAGCGATCGCCTAGGCGATCGCTTCTTTGTAAATCTGAATATTGCCCTATTTAAAAGGGTTTGGTTAGAAAGGTTTAGGAGGTAATGGTGTTGATAAAGGAGTAGTTTGAGCGGGTACAGCTCTTTCAGGCTTCGGTGCAGGTGTTGGTACGGGCACAAAATATAGGACTGTTGCTGCGATCGCCAGACTTGCAACTCCAGCAAAGGCAGGAGCTAGCTTTGCTGCTTGCTGTGGTTTGGCACGATAGGCTTCCGTGTCAAGGGAAAGGGTTAAATCTGGGACAACCTGCTTATCAAAACACAACTGATCGATGCCTTCCACTAAATCGAACAATTGCACTGTATTGAGCTGAATTTGAAAGGGCTGGGCATTGAGCGCCGTTGCCTCTGAGGCAGGAAGTTGCAATTTATGTAGGAACTTACCCTCAGGCTCGATCTTAATTTTGTCATTGGATAAGCTGACGAGATCGCCGCTTTGCAGGGCTTGCGTATAGAGATTGACGGAAATCGTGAGGGCGTTAATTAAATCGCGCCCCCCCACAATGCGCTCTTGGCAATGAGGAAAACGAAACTCAAAGTTCGTCATCATCGATACTACGCCTTCTGTGCCCGCCCCAATACCTTCAATCAGCAGGGTACAGTTAGGCAAACTATAGGTACGTTGAACGATCATGCCGTTGCTCCATCAAACAAACTATGCCAGAGTCTCAGCTCACCTGCTGTGCCGCTAGCAAACAAGAGTTGCGTTAACAATTGCAAACCTAATTCTTTAATGTCAGCCTTAGAAAGTGGTGAAGGCGATCGCATACGGCTCAGATAAAGGGAAGAAAACCTTTCAACATATAAATCTAAGTAAAACTGGCTTTGCTGTAACCCCAGAGCCTCAATTTTATTTTCGGCAACCTGCTGATGGGTAGTGACCAAGAGGCGCAAAATTGTGTTGAATTGCTGAGACATCGCACAAGTTAGCTTTACCAAAGCTCGTAACTCGTCCCAACCAAGGTTACTGCGTTGATAGTTACGCCGCAGGGGATTGGCATTACGCAGTCGCCAAAAGCTAACTCGATTGGGAATTACGGCTTCTAGTTTAAGTTGTGGCACAAGTGCCAACATTGCCTCAATGGCTTGCAGATCGATCGCCTCGATCGCCAGCATGAGGTTATCGATATCCATTCGCACGCTGCGAGGACATCCCCGAGCAAAGTGATGGGGAACGGGTAAATCTATTTCGGCTTGAGCGGTCTGGGAAATATTTAACTGCATAGTTAGCAGTAAGGTTAAAACTCGTAGATTGTACCCAGTTAAATAGACGCAAGCTACAGGCAGTTTGCCCATAGCTCTTAATCTTACTTAACATTTAGCTTTTCAGTGCATCAAGATCTTCAAAGATCGATCGTTTGGTCAAAACAATCGATGGGGCAGAAGAAAGCGACCGCTGAACTCCGAACGATTAGGCTTGACGTGAATAGTACTCGATCACAAGTAGCTCGTTGACTTGTAATGCCACCCACTCGCGCTCAACCAAACCGTTGATTTTGCCGCTTAACTTAGATTTGTCAAATTCTAAATGGCTGGGGGTGTTGGCAAGACCAGGAAATTCTAGGTTATGTTCGACTAACTTGCGAGATTTTTCTTGATCTTTAACGCCAATGGCTTCACCGGGGCGGCATCCATAACTAGGGATAGATACCACTTTGCCGTTGACTGTGATGTGACCGTGATTGACCAACTGACGAGCAGAGGGAATGGTAGGAGCCAAACCTAGGCGAAATACAATGTTGTCTAGTCGCATTTCTAACAGTTGCAGCAATACTAAGCCTGTAGAACCTTTGACTCGTCTGGCTCTTCGTACGTAGCGTAGCAATTGCCTTTCGTTTAAGCCGTAGTTAAACCGCAACTTTTGCTTTTCTTCTAGACGTACAGCGAATTCCGAACGCTTTTTGCGCTCTTGCCCATGCTGCCCAGGCGGATAAGCATGTTTAGGCTGCTTACGACTGAGACCAGGCAATTCTCCTAATCGTCTTACTATTCTGAGGCGTGGTCCCCGATATCGAGACATGACTCCTTCCTTAAAGATAAAAACTTTTTTAGCCTATCTAGTATAGGATAATCATTGCAAAACTTGTTATCAGAAAATATAGACTTACGAAAAAGAAACTAAAGATTTTGTGGAAAAGTAGGTCAAATTTGCTTTTACCCATCTAAAAGTTTCTCAAGATCGCAATTTCTGTAAAGAATTTGGCTCTAGATGATCTGGATAGCACCGTTAGTTAGGTGATATTGTTTTGCTATGGTCACCCGATGGGCATCTCATAATTAAGCAGTGAACGAGAGGGGCTTGCTTGACTCAGTCAATTAATTTACCAAAGCTTGATGATTTTTTACAGGAACTCGCTACGATTCAGCAGCAGAGTTCTAAGCGCGTGGCAATCTTGGGCTCGCGGCATGTGCCTTTAACCCATCAGCATCTGATCGAGTTACTCAGCTACGCACTTGCCTTGGCTGGGAATCGCATCATTACCTCTGGCGCAACAGGTACAAATTTCGCCGTGATTCGCGGTGCGATGCGCGCCGATCCTAATTTGCTGACAGTGATTTTGCCGCAAAGTTTATCTCGACAGCCTGCAGAGTCACGCGATCAGCTTGAAAATGTCATCCATCTAATCGAGCATAGTGAAAGCGATCAAATGTCTCTGGCTGAGGCGAGTGCGTCATGCAACCAAGAGATTATTACTAAGTGCCAGCAGTTGATCTGCTTTGCCTATCATGACAGCCAAACCTTGCTGCAAACCTGCAACGATGCCGAGGAACAACGCAAGGTCGTTACTCTGTTTTATTTCGATTAGTTGTCAGTTGTCAGTTTTCGGTTGTCATCAGCATTCTCAGAATTCTCAATTCCCAGAATACTGATGACCGATCGCCAATTACCGATAACCTGTCTATGATTTACTTTCTGGTAATTTTCTCGATCGTGGCGATCTTGGTATTTTTAGAGGTAAATTATTCCTTTCTACAACGCCTATCGCCTACGGAAGATAACCGAAGTGCGACCGCGCTCTCTTATGTCGATCGCGGCATCAAAAAATTTCAAGCAGGGGATCATAAAGGTGCGATCGCTGACTACAACGAAGCCCTGCGGCTTAAGTCCGACTGTGCCCTTGCTTTTTACAATCGTGGAGTTGCCAAGGGTAAGTTACGCGATCGCCAAGGTGCACTTGTAGACCTCAATGAGGCTGCCCGCCTCTCTCAACAACAGGGGCAAATGGACGATTATCGAAGAGCGATCGCGCTGATCGCGCTGATTAAGAATTAATAACTTAAGAATTAACACTGCGATCGATCAGCAACCTGAATTATCAACGCGACCATCTGGCATCGTCGTATTACAGAATATACTAGCAGCGAAGTCTGTCTTCATCAGGGTTGCCCGATAAAAGTAAGTTTTAAACAGGTTGGCTTTACTAAATCTAGCTCCAGCAAGGTTAGTCTTGCCAAGGTTAGCGGCTGTAAGATTGGCTCCAGTAAGATTGGCTCCTTCAAGGTTTGCACCAAAGAGGTTGGCACCTTCGAGGTTGGCTTCAGTAAGATTAGCTCCTTCAAGATTTGCGCCAGAGAGGGTTGCTTCCGTGAGATTAGCGCTACTGAGATTGGAGCTAGTCAGGGATGCTCCAGTGAGATTCGCTTCAATCAGACTAGCTCTACGGAGATTAGCTCCACTCAGGTAGGCATCACAGAGGTTAGCTTCAATTAGATAAGCACCTTCAAGATTGGCTCTACTGAGGTAAGCGTCAAAGAGACTAGCCCTACTAAGGTAGGCTGCCGCAAGATTGGCTTCAATCAGGTTGGCTTCATTCAGATTAGCTTCATTTAGATTGGCAAAACTGAGGTTGGCTTCACTGAGGTTAGCGCCTTCGAGATTCGCTCCTTTAAGGTTAGCTTCACTGAGGTTGGCTTCGAAAAGGTTGGATCTACTGAGGTAGGCATCAAATAGGTTAGCGCCACTGAGGTCAGTACCACTAAGGTCGCCACCACTGAGGTTGGCTTCACTGAGGTTGGCTTTGCTGAGATTGGCTTTACTCACACTAAACCTCTCCCCAGTTTTACCATCGGTTTCCAGCCATTCCCTGTGCTTTTCTAGCTTTTCTTGAATATCCATCAGTTAAGTACCACACATGCGCACTAGGTCTAGGTCTATCTTTTCATGCCCCTGTAAGATCTAGGTAGTTTTTGTATTGAATAGCCTAAAAATTAATGTTACACCTCAGATTAAAAAGACGCGAGTTCAACAGTCCTATATCTTACCTCTCCCCACCCCCTCTCCTCGCGGGAGAGGGGCTTGAAAACCCCATTTTTTCTTGCTCCTCCCCCGCCTTTTAGGAGAGGGAGGCTGGGAGGGAGAGGTTCAACGATTAGAAGTCAAGTTTTCCGAGCAACAACTAAGCGCTGATGGAGGAATACTGCTCACCAAGCAAGCAGAAGAGAGTATCATAACAAACGAAACAACTCGTCATCTTCTACCACAAAATCTTCATGGTATGAATAGGGCTTAATTCAGTAGCGTAAAGCCAAACATAGCACCTTTAGGAACTTGGTTTTCTGCCCAAATTTTACCGCCATGGGCTTCGATAATTTGACGACTGAGATAAAGCCCCAAGCCCGAACCCGTATTGAGTCGGCGGTAGGCATCTGGATGGGAATCGCTTTCACCTTGATAAAACCGATCGAATAGGTGGGGCAAATCTTCTGGGGCAATCCCTGACCCCGTATCTAAAATTTTGGCAATACAGGTATGGGGGGGCGCTTCTAAAATTAGCCGAATTTCACTGCCGCGAATGCTGTGGTGCAGGGCATTCGCAAGTAGATTCACAAATACTCGTTCTAATTGCAGAGCATCGGCATGTAACCAAAAATGGGCAAAACTACTCATGACTTCCATCCGAATTTCGATCTCGCGGCTGGAGGCGATCGCGGCGATCGCTTCGGTAGCTTCTCTGGCAATTTCCACGAGGTTTACCCTAGTAACCTGTAACCTCAGCCCTCTGGCATCGTTATGAAAGACATCCAAAAGCATCTGTACAATTCGCAGGGTATTTCCATGACTTTTTCGCAAGGTCTCAAATACCTGCTTTTGCTCGGATGTGACCTCGCCAAATTTTCCGTTGGCAAGAAATCGCATCATTTCAATCGCACCTAGTAAGGGTGTCTTGAGATCGTGGGTGAGGGTCGCGATGAAATCTTCTCTCACCTTTGCCAAAGCTTCTTGAGCGTGCAACTGTATTTTCACCTTGGTCACATCCTCAGCATAGTCGCGATTGCGATCGGTGAGAATGAAGGTGACGATTAAGGCAACGATCGCGATCGTGCGGTTGGCTACCGTTGAAGCAGCAAAAGACCATCCTGGAATCCATAAATCGCCCAAGGTCAAGACGATCGCTAGTGCATAAATCCAAAGAGAAGTGGAGCGGCGAAAACGAGAACCTACGATTGCGAGTGGAGCTGTATAGAGGTAGCCAAAGATATAGTCTGGTGGTGTTGAGTATTCCAACACCCCGATTACAACAAATAGAGAGATCGCGACAACACGCGCATCAAATTCCATGCCAGCGATGAACAGACTATTTTGAGGGTGGGATGTAGTGGGCATGGAATCAAGGCAAAGTAATTTTTATTGAGGGAGTTCGCCAAAGCGATCGCGATATTGTTTGAGCATTGCCTCCATATCGACTAGTTTTTGGGTAGCTTCCTCGGCTCGTAGCCGTTCTTGCTCAGCCCGTAAGCTCTCTTGCTCGGCCCGTAAACTTTCTTGCTCGGCTCGTAAACTTTCTTGCTCTAACATCCTATGGATTTCAATATAAGAATGAAACTTAGTTCCGTCAGGTCGATAGATTTGAAGTTCATTAGTTGACAAATCAAAGCGAATGCCGAGTCGAGGACTGACCCAATTATGAGATTCGGGAATGCTATCCAAACTACTACCGTTTCTAACCCAGATTTCTAGATTGTCATTCTCAGGGTTATAAATGTAATACTCTTCAACGCCGTAGCGATCGTAGAAAAGCAGTTTTTTTTGCCATGTCTACAGACTTATTGCTAAGCGAGAGAATCTCGAAGACAACTTGAGGAGCGATATTGCCCTCTTCCCATTGTTTGTAGGAGCCTCTATCTCCTTTGGGACGACCAAATACCACCATCGTGTCTGGGACAGCCGAAATTTCAGTTTGTCCCTCAACGGGATACCACAATAAATCACCAGCAACAAAGACTTGAGGGTCGTTGCTGTATAGCCAGTCAATATTTTGCTGGATTGTCAAAATCCATCGAAACTGCTTGGTATTGTCCGCCATTGGTTTCCCATCGCTTTCGGGATAAATAATTTCAGTTTTGCTCAGTTGGCTGACCATAGGTTTTGGCTCCTGAACTCATTGGTTGCTTTTATTATATAGCGAAGGATTGGGATCGCTTAGCTGGATTTGTTTGCAGCGATCACGAATAGATTGTATAGCGGTGTTCAAATGAGAAGAGTATAGTTGAAAGCCTGCTATAGAAAGCTTTGGCCCTATATCTCTTGCTTGTTCCGAAGTGAAAAACGCTATAGATGGTAACCTTGACGGATAGAATATGGTTTCGAGTCTGTTTAGCGATCCTTAAAGAACCGCGTTTAGATGGTTTCTAAACACGACCTATATCAAGCTTATAAATCGCGACTAAACGCCAGACTATACCTTGCGCAACATGGATTTTCGCGCAAAGATCGAGGAGTTATCGAGTTTACGTTTAAGCCTGTCGATCGCATCTCAAGCACTCGCATTTTAAGCAATATGTTTCAAGGATTTCTGCAAATCGCCCTTACCTTACTAACGATCGTCGCGATCGCGCCCTTTTTGGGCAACTACATGGCGCGTGTATTTCTTGAAGAGAAAACCTTTCTAGATCCCGTGGTACTGCCCATCGAGCGATTCATCTATGCCCTATTTGGCATTCACAAAAGTAAATCGAATGGGAATATGACAGGCTGGCAATATATTCGTGCCTTGCTCTATAGCAACCTCGTCATGGCTGCGTTCATCTACGCGATCTTTACGTTTCAAGGTTCGCTGCCGATGAATCCTACGGGCTTACCTGCGCCCACTTGGGACACTTCTTTGCACACGGCAATTTCGTTCGTTACGAATACGAATCAACAGCATTATTCTGGCGAAACTACCTTTAGCTATTTCAGTCAGATGTTCGCTTTGGGGTTTATGTTTTTCACCTCGGCGGGAACGGGTCTAGCAGTTGGAATTGCCTTCATTCGTGGTTTGACAGGGCGATCGCTGGGCAATTTCCATCGCGATTTAACCCTTGCGATTACGCGGATCCTATTACCACTCTCGATCGTGGGCGGCATCTTATTGCTGATTGCGGGCGTGCCTGAAACCCTAGCTTCACCGAAAATAATTACGACCCTAGAGGGAGCAACCCAAGCGATCGCACTGGGTCCCGTCGCTCACTTTGAAATTATCAAGCAATTGGGCGAGAATGGCGGTGGTTTCTTTGCGATTAACTCCGCCCATCCCTTTGAGAACCCCAGTGCTGCCTCCAACCTAATCGCAACAATTGCTATGGTCGCCATCCCAGCTTCATTGATTTATACCTATGGTATCTTTGCCAATAATCGCAAGCAAGGTTGGCTAATTTTCTGGATGGTGTTTGGAATTGCACTCGTCCTGATTGCAATTGCTGCGATCGGTGAATTTCAAGGCAATCCCTTAGTCAACAGTTCCCTCGGATCCCTAGGCACAAATGCACCTAATTTAGAAGGGAAAGAAGTTCGCTTTGGTTGGGCGCAGACAGCTTTATTTGCAGCAATCACGACGGCAACCATGTGCGGAGCGGTGAATGGCATGCATGACTCCCTCATGCCCACGGGTGGCTTTGTGACCCTGTTTAATATGTTCTTGCAGATCGTCTGGGGCGGACAGGGCACGGGTACTGCTTATATCTTTGTCATGCTAATTTTGACCGTATTTCTCACAGGGTTGATGGTAGGACGTACACCAGAATTTCTCGGTCGCAAAATTGAGAAACGCGAAATCATTCTCTCTAGCGTAATTTTGCTTGTTCATCCCATTGCGATCCTGATTCCAACGGCAATTACCCTCGCCTTTCCCGACTTTCTATCTACTCTCACCAATCCTGGATTGACCGATCCCGCTCAAATCAAAGCTGTTGCCGATGCTTGGAGTGCGAGTGGGGCAAGCAATCTCAGTTTTCACGGTCTTTCTCAGATCGTCTATGAATACACTTCAGCCGCAGCCAATAACGGTTCGGGATTTGAGGGCTTGGGTGACAGCCAACCCGCCCCAACCGCTCTATGGTGGAATCTCAGCACTTGCTTTAGCCTTCTAGTCGGTCGCTATGTCCCAATTATCGCGCTGCTGCTCCTTGCAGAGAGTATGACGAACAAGCAACCCGTACCCCAAACGGCAGGCACGCTCCGCACCGATACAGGGCTGTTTACAGGCGTGACTACTGGGGTAATTCTCATCCTCGGTGCGCTCACCTTCTTCCCCGTTCTGGCTCTCGGTGCGATCGCTGAAGCATTTCAAATTGCCAGAGGTAGCTAGCCTTAGAGCCTTCGCCCCTGTACTTTTTTCTAAGGTTTCCTGTTGCTTCGTTTTGGGTTTAGATCCCCCCAGCCCCTCTTAATAAGGGGGGAGAATCTAGGAAGTCCCCCTTATTAAGGGGGATGCCCAATAGGGCAGGGGGATCGAACCCTTTGGATAAATGGAATGCGCGCACAAGGCAGTCACCTTCAGAAGGATGTGTAGTAACTCTCCTCATCAGACAAACATAAACTTTCAACTGTTCCCTATGACAAATCCATCGCGCCGCAAAACGGCAAAAGTTGATACTTCTGGACTCTATCAAAGGGCAATTCTGGAGTCCTTTACCAAGCTCAATCCCCGCAATGCCGTTAAGAATCCCGTCATGTTCATCGTCTGGATCGGTACGATTGTCACAGCCCTCGTGACGATTGAGCCCAATCTCTTCGGTCAGGTGAGTGGAACGAATCCTAGACTACTGAATGGGTTAATTACGTTCATTCTGTTTTTTACGGTGGTATTTGCCAACTTTGCCGAAGCTGTAGCCGAAGGACGAGGAAAGGCACAGGCGGATTCGCTTAGAGCCACCAAGTCGGATACGACAGCACGCAAATTACTTCCCGATGGTTCGATTCAAGAAATTAGCTCCACGACGCTCAGAAAAGACGACACGATTAAAGTTATCGCTGGGGATATGATTCCCGCCGATGGTGAAGTGATTGGTGGGATTGCCTCTGTGGACGAGTCCGCGATCACGGGTGAGTCGGCTCCCGTGCTTAAGGAACCAGGCTCTGACATGGCAAGCTCAGTTACAGGCGGAACGCGGATTATCTCAGACGAATTGGTAATTAGGGTCACTTCCGATCCTGGGAAAGGATTTATCGATCGCATGATTGCGCTTGTCGAAGGCGCCGAACGTAGTAAAACCCCCAATGAAATTGCCTTGACCGTACTTTTAGCCGTACTCACGCAGGTGTTTCTGATCGTGGTGGTGACCTTGCCACCGATCGCCAACAATGTCAAAAGTCCAGTCAGCGTAGCATTGCTGATTTCTTTGCTCGTAGCATTGATTCCCACGACGATTGGCGGCTTGCTCAGCGCGATCGGAATTGCAGGCATGGATCGGGTCGCCCAGTTTAATGTGGTGGCAACTTCTGGACGCGCCGTAGAAGCCTGTGGCGATGTCAGTACGCTGATTCTCGATAAGACGGGTACGATCACGCTCGGTAATCGCCTAGCGGAGGAATTTATTCCCGTGAATGGAAATTCGCTCCAAGAGATGGCGAACGTTGCCCTTGCTGCCAGTGTATTTGACGAGACCCCAGAAGGAAAGTCGATTGTCCGACTGGCAGAGAAGCTAGAGGCAACAGTGGATTTTGAGCGATCGCAAGCAGAAGGCATCGATTTCTCGGCAAAAACCAGAATGAGCGGTACAAATTTACCTGATGGAAAGGAAGTTCGTAAAGGTGCAGTGGAGTCGGTCAAGGGCTTCGTGCGATCGCGGGGTGGGGCAAGCGCCCAAATCTCCTCAGAATTAGATCTTGCCTACGAGCGGGTATCTAGGCTGGGCGGTACGCCGCTAGCGGTTTGCCAAAACGATCGCATTTATGGCGTGATTTACCTCAAAGACATTATCAAACCCGGCATTCGCGAACGCTTCGATCAACTCAGGCGCATGGGTGTGCGCACGGTGATGCTGACCGGTGATAATCGGATTACGGCAGAAGTGATTGCCGCTGAAGCAGGGGTGGATGATTTTATTGCCGAAGCCACACCTGAAGATAAGATCAGCGTGATCCAGCGCGAACAGGCGGAAGGCAAAATCGTGGCGATGACAGGAGATGGCACGAATGATGCCCCTGCCCTCGCCCAAGCCAATGTTGGCGTTGCTATGAACTCTGGTACGCAGGCAGCCAAGGAGGCAGCGAACATGGTGGATCTAGATTCCGATCCGACGAAGCTGATCGATTTGGTGACGATTGGGAAACAGCTCTTGATTACGCGCGGAGCCCTGACCACATTTTCGATCGCCAATGATGTTGCCAAATACTTTGCGATTATTCCTGCGATGTTTGCCAGTGCTGGCATTGGAGGCATGAATGTATTGCTTCTCAGTAGTCCGAATTCAGCCGTACTCTCGGCACTGATCTATAATGCCCTGATTATTCCAGCCCTGATTCCCTTAGCGCTCAAGGGCGTGCAATTCCGTCCCCTCACTGCCGATCAGCTCCTGCAACGGAATATTCTGATTTACGGCTTGGGTGGTGTGATTGCCCCCTTTATAGCGATTAAAGGCATCGATATCGCGATCGCGGCAGTGGGTCTTGCCTAATTCTATCGTTCTCAATTTTCACGAACTTAAAACTATGCACAGCAATCAAGTTTTCGCTCAAGTTAAGCAGCAATGGCAAAAACGGAGAGTTCCCCTAAAACTATTTCTGTTTATGTGTGCCAACCTCGCGGTTGCGCCAGCCATCTATGCCAATAACGAAGGGATTTCGCAAGGACAGGCTTATGCGATCGGGTTGCTCATTCTCACGACCTTCGTTCTTTCTGTCTATCTATTTGTTGTCATGTTCGTACCTGAAAAATTTTAAAGGGAAAGTTTAAATGTTATTCCTGCGAGAAATTACTACTGCTATCCGTGCAACCCTCGTTCTGTGGGTGCTTACCGCTGTGCTCTATCCTGTTTTGATGCTGGGGATTGGTGCAATCTTTCCCTATCAGGCAAACGGCAGCATGATTGTCAGTCAAGGGAAAGTTGTGGGTTCGGCTTTGATCGGACAGAACTTTACGGCTGATAAGTATTTTTGGGGTCGTCCCAGTACTACTAACTACAGCAGTTTTACGGATAAAGAGAAAGATCCTAAAAATATCGGTCAAACGACGGGTGTATCGGGAGCTAGCAACTATGCCCCCAGCAATCCCGACCTGCTCAAGCGCGTTTCAGATACCATCGGGAACCTCAAAAAGGCAGGTGTTACGCCAACCGCCGATCTGGTCTATACTTCTGGCTCTTCTCTCGACCCCCATATTACGCCAGAAGGTGCAAAAGCCCAGCTCGATCGCGTCGCAAAAGCGAGATCTTTACCAGCCACCCAAATCGAACCTCTAATTGCCAAGAATACGGAAGCGAGATTCTTGGGCATCTTTGGCGAGCCTGCTGTGAACGTGCTTAAGTTAAATTTAGATCTAGATGTATTGAAGCCAATTTAGTCAAATCCCGATCGCAATCTACTCCCATGATTTCTTCTCAAGATGCCCAAAATTCTCAAAACGCCCAAGAGAGCGATACCCAAAACCATTACGAGCGACCTCAACGGCGCGGCAAGCATAAGGTGTTTATTGGCATGGCTCCGGGAGTTGGCAAAACCTATCGAATGCTAGACGAAGCCCATCAAATGAAAGCGGATGGTATTGATGTCGCGATCGGCTTGGTCGAAACTCACGGTCGTAAGGAAACGGCAGCAAAAATCGAGGGTTTGGAGGTGATTCCATGCCAGCAGATCGTTCGGGGCGGGGTGACGCTCCCCGAAATGGATACCGAGGCGATTTTACAACGTCGCCCCCAAGTGGTTCTCATTGACGAACTCGCACATACGAATGTATTTGGTTCGCAACGAGAAAAGCGCTATCAGGATGTTGAAGTCATTCTCACCGCTGGCATTGACGTGCTTTCGACTGTGAATATTCAGCATCTAGAGAGCCTCAACGATCTGGTTGCCAGAATTACTGGCGTAGTTGTGAGAGAGCGCATCCCCGATCCATTTTTGGATGAAGCGGATGAGTTGGTGGTTGTGGATGTAACACCTGAAACTTTAGAGGAACGCCTCAAAGAAGGAAAAATCTACGCTCCCAATAAAATTCAGCAATCCTTAGAAAACTTCTTTCAGCGTAAAAATCTAGTAGCTCTGCGCGAACTAGCCCTGCGCGAAGTTGCCGACAACATCGAAGAAGATCGCTATGAAGAGCAAAATTCCCTACCTCGGAGTGCGATCGCGGGTCACAGTTCCACCCATAAATTTTGTAATATCCATGAAAGTGTGATGGTCTGCATCTCGACCTATCCTAACTCTATGCGCCTATTACGCCGTGGGGCGAGAATCGCCAGTTATATGAATGCGAGGCTATACATTCTATTTGTCGAGAACCCCGATCGCTTTCTCACGAAAGAAGAGAGCTTACATATTGAGACCTGCGAACGCCTATGTCGCGAATTTAATGGAACCTTCTTACGGCAAAGCAGCCACGATGTTACCAAAGCGATTATCGATATGGCAGATAAGTATCATATTACGCAAATTGTGATCGGGGAGAGTCTCAAATCACGCTGGGAAATGTTTTTAAAAGGTTCTCTCACGCAAAACATCGTGCGATCGCTAAAACATATCGACCTACATATCATTGGTATCGATCGGGATGTGTAGAGAAGTAAAGGGATTTCTACTATAGCAATCAGGAATCATAGGTAATACCAATTTAATTGGTGAAAGCAACAGATAGGAAATGCAAGACACTGTAATCCTTAACTACATGCTAGATCTGTTACCCTCGGTCTTTAAATTGGTATAAGAGATTCTTTCATTTACGTGAATTCAATGAACCTCTCCCTCCCAGCCTCCCACTCCTAAAAGGCGAGAGAGGAGCAAGAAAAAATGGGGTTTTCAAGCCCCTCTCCTGCGAGGAGAGGGGTTGGGGAGAGGTAAAATATAAGGCTGTCGAATTCGCGTTTTCATTTATAAATCCCGTAGGGGCAATTCATGAATTGCCCCTACGGATAAATCAAATAGGATTTCAATTATCAACAAGTAATCCCTATTTGTGCTGATAACAACTAGTTCCAGCCCGATCGATCCATAATTTTGAGGGCTTCAGCATTATTTTTTCCAAAGGTAGCAGCATTGAGCTTATCTTCTTTAAACTCGCCAAAGCTTGCCAAAACTGAATCAGGAGTGACTCCCGCCACAACAGGATATTCGTTATTTCCCTTCGCAAAGTTTTCCTGAGCTTCGGGGCTGACTAAATATTCTAAGAATTTAATCGCTGATTCTTTGTTGGGTGAAGTTTTGACGACCCCACCACCGCTGATATTGACATGGGTGCCGCGATCGCTTTGATTGGGAAAAAACATCCCAACTTTCTCAGCAATTGCCTTATCTTCGGGCTTAGCTGACGCTGCCAGACGAGCGAGGTAGTAGGTGTTTACCACCGCAAGATCGGCAACTCCCGAAGCAACTGCTTTAATTTGGGCGGTATCGTTTCCTTCAGGTTTGCGAGCAAAGTTGGCAACCACTCCCTTTGCCCATGTCTCAGTTTTTGCCGCATCACTGGCAGCCAAAATCGAACCAACCAAAGACTGGTTATAGACATTGCCAGAAGAACGAATAATCAGGCGACCTTTCCATGTGGGATCGGCAAGATTTTCGTAGGTGGAGAGTTCGCTAGGCTTGACCTTATCCTTGTTATAGACAATTACCCTCGCCCGTTTAGAAAACCCAAACCAGTTTCCCTGCGGATCGCGTAAACTTTCAGGAATTGCTGTTTCTAGGGTCTTTGATTGGATCGGTTGTAGCAATCCAGCTTCCTGGGCTCTCCACAAATTGCCAGCGTCAACGGTAATTAAAATATCTGCGGGAGTTTTGCTGCCTTCACTCTTAATCCGTTCAATGAGCTTGTCAGCTTCGGCATCGAGTTTATTCACCTTGATACCTGTTTTTTTGGTGAAGCCTTCATAGAGAGCGGCATCTGAGCTATAGTGACGAGCCGTATAAATATTGAGAACCTGACTAGCCGATGGATTTGTCGTTGCGGGTGCGATCGCTTGAGGCGTAGCTGACTGCGTTGTCGTGGGTTTCGTCGTTTCTGTTGAGGGGCTACATCCAAAAACCACAAGCCCTGCGGTGATCGTAGCGAGTAAGCTATACCAAAAATTTTTTTTCATCACTCTAAAACTGATTACGCTAATGCTAGTAATTCCTAATTAATAAAAGTAATCTTACTGGATAGTGACACATACTGCCAAGTGATTAATCGATAGGTAATATCAGAAAAAATCTATGATGTCCATGCATGGACGATCCTGCTCGCCCCATCCCGATAAGCATTCTGCTCAGGATGCGTTTCGCCGCGAGATTTGCCAACTCAAGCAAATCACAGGAATTAATGCCACGAGAACAATTGCCAAAGCAGGAGCAGCTGCCTCTGCTAGCCGTTCATCCGAGGCGTAGTTGTAAACCCTTATTGCTAAGGTATCAAAGTTAAAGGGTGGACGAATAATTACGGTAGCGGGGAGTTCTTTCATGACATCGACGAAAACCATCATGGCTGCGGTCAATAGCCCACCCCATAGCATCGGCACATGGACTTTGAGTAAGGTGCTGGTCGAACCATGTCCCAGACTGTGGGCAGCATCATCGAGGTTGGGCTTAATTTTGCCTAAGCTAGCGCTAATGGCACTGTAAGAAACCGCTAGAAATCTGACTAGGTAAGCAAAGATCAGAGCAACCAATGTGCCGCTAAATAGGAGTCCCGTCGATATGCCAAAGGCTGACTGTAGCCCACTAGAGATCGCCCGATCTAGCCCTCCCAGCGCCGCCATAATGCCCACGGCAATCACAGAACCTGGAATGGCATAGCCCATGGCAGCAATCCTTACGGCAAACTGCATTTTCCAATTGGCACATAGTCTTTCTCCATAGGCTAGAACCAACGCGATCGCGACGCTCAGTCCAGCGGTCACGGCTGCAAGCAAAAAGCTGTTTTTGCTCAATTCCCAAAAGTCAGCATTAATGGATGATTGGGCAGCGGTCGCAGTCATGTAAACCAATAGCCCCGTGGGCAGCAAAAATCCCAAAGTGATGGGAATGAGACAGGCAGAACCTGCCAAGATTGCCCGCATACCTTGCAGTTTATAAGTCGAGATCTGCTGATAGCGGCTAGAGGTTTGGTAATAACGCGCTTGGCGACGCGACCACTGTTCTAGCAAAATTAGCCACAGCACAAAGAGCGTCAACATCGACGCCAATTGGGCAGAAGCGGCCTGTTCTCCCATGCCAAACCAAGTGCGGTAAATGCCTGTGGTAAAGGTATCCACGCTGAAAAACTGCACGGTGCCATAATCATTTAGGGTTTCCATCAGCGCTAGAGATAGCCCGACACTAATGGCGGGACGGGCGAGTGGCAAGGCGATCGCATAGAAACTGCGCCAAGGGTTACAACCCAGAGAACGGCTTGCCTCTAAAGTGCGGATGGACTGTTCTAAAAAAGCCACCCTTGCCAACAAATAAACATAGGGATAAAGCGTCAGGCTTAATAAAAAAATCGCACCCCCCATAGAGCGAATATGGGGAAACCAATAGTCACCCATGCTCTGCCAACCAAAGATCTGGCGCAACCCAGTTTGCACGGGACCATAGAACTCTAGGAACTCAGTGTAAACATAGGCAAGTAGATAGGCGGGAGCCGCCAAGGGCAAAAGCAACATCCATTCAAACATGCGACTCCCTGGAAACCGACACATCGTGACTAACCATGCGGTTGTAACCCCAAGCAGCAAAACGCCACAGCCAACGCCCAGCATCAGCCATAGGGAATTTGTTATGTAAGTCCCTAAAACCGTAGAAGCTAGATGCTGCCACACATCCCCTGAATTTGTAAAAATCTGGCTCAGCACAGCGATTACGGGGGTAGCAATTAGCGCCGCGATCGCGACAGTGACAGCGATCCAAAGATTAACCTGCGATCGGCGCAACACTTTTTTCCCTAATTTTTCCCGTGGGAGTATGGCAAACATAGAGGGCGATAAAACTTTGGCAATAAGAAGTAAATAATTTTGAAAACCGCTAAACTTTAATAGGAATTAGTAGCAGTAAATTACTATTATAGTAAGGTATCGCAATCCGATTTGATTTGTTTGATTTGTAGTGGGGGCAATTCATGAATTGTTCCTAAGGTTCTCTAAAACTTCTGTAATTCATGCATCCATCTGTAATTCTGCATCTAGAAGGGGTAACAAAGCAGTTTTCGCCTTCGATCGCACCTGCTGTCGCTTCCATAAACCTGACCTTGAATGCAGGTGAAATCTTGGTTTTTTTAGGGCCATCTGGCTGCGGTAAAACCACATTATTAAGGCTCATCGCTGGTTTTGAGCAGCCTCAACTTGGCACCATCGAGATTAACGACCAGATCGTTGCAGGACATAACCAGTGGATCCCCCCAGAGCAAAGGGATGTCGGCATGGTGTTTCAAGATTATGCCCTGTTCCCGCATCTAACGGTGGCAAAAAATATTGCCTTTGGTTTACGGCAAGGAAATAAAAATTTTGAGGCCAAACACCAAATTGCATCCCGAGTCACCGAAGTAATTTCACTAGTTTCTTTAGAAGGGTTAGAAAATCGCTATCCTCACGAACTGTCAGGGGGACAACAACAGCGCGTGGCTTTGGCGCGTGCCCTAGCACCTCGTCCTGCCTTAGTATTGCTTGATGAACCGCTTAGCAACCTTGATGCCCAAATTCGGCTAAAGTTGCGGCAAGAATTGCGCGATATTCTCAAAGCAGCAGGAACATCCGCCATCTTTGTTACCCACGACCAAGAGGAAGCCTTTGCGATTTCCGATCGCGTTGCCATCATGCAAAACGGTCATATCGAGCAAATAGGAACAGCGATCGAGATTTATCAAATGCCGCGATCGCGTTTTGTAGCTGAATTTGTCACCCAAGCAAATTTTGTGAATGCCCAATATCGAGGTCGGCTATGGGAAACCGAATTGGGCAGTTTTGCCTTACCCGATCTTTCACAGCAGGATATTCCGCAGGGAAGCCAAGTCGAACTGATGATTCGCCAAGAAGATTTGCAGATTCACCCCGACGAACAGGCTGATGTTGTAATTAGCGATCGCATTTTTTTAGGACGCGAACTGATTTACCATTTGCGAACTGCTTCTGGTCAGGTACTGGTTGCACGCACGACCAGTAAAATGCTATTGCCTGTGGGAATGCCTGTAAAAGTAACCGTGGAAGAGACTGCTTTGTATGCGTTCCCAATCCATGCGAAAGCTTTACAAAAACTACCTCTCACGATTTCTTGATTCTGTCTGCAAAGTTTTATCATTCTCAAGATTCATCAAACTACCATATCTTTACGAGGAGATCGTATCCGCTAGTGCTAGTGGGTTAAGCGTTTTTTCTATGCGATATTTATTTTGGACAAAGCCGAAATCATAGGCTTTCGTTACTACATGAGTAAGCTCAATATCTTTGTCGAGGGTTCCAAAAAGCGGTTTGCCAGATCCAAGAAGCACTGGAATCAAGGCGATCGTGATTTCGTCAATTAATCCCTCTCGTAAAAAGCTCTGAATCACAAGCCCCCCATCGATGTAAAGATGCTTTGCTCCATCTTTTGCAAGACGTTCGACAAGCACCCGTGGGTGCTCAGAAGATATGGAAGTGCTGCCTGAGATAGATATTGGAATGTGGATTTGCCCTCGGCTGAGCACCACTACTGACTTCGCGTGATAGGGCCACTCATCGAAGGAGAGTACTTTCTCAAAGGTTTTTCTGCCCATTATGAGCACGTCTACGGATTTTATGAAATCGTTATATCCACAGTCCTCACCCTTTGGAACGCTTCCATTCGCGCGATCGAGCCAGTCGATATTACCATCAGTACGAGCAATATAGCCGTCAAGGCTAGTTGCGATAAACACAGATGACTTTGTACTCACAAGAATTCCTCCTTATTTGCTAGCAATAGCAATCCCAAATGAGTTGTATTGATAATTCGCAGATAACTAACTTATGTTACGCCCAAGGCTTTCAATTCGGTTAGGCACAATGCTTCTTTAAAAATCTTATTGATGGCGCAATATAGAATGCTCTCAGACTGAGTTACGCAGGATCTCGGCATACTAGTTTTTTGAAAATGGTCTGACAAACGACTACTGACTGCGATATGCGACTAAAATTGATGCAGGCAAATTCGCGGTTTGTATTCATAACGTGGGTAATTCGCACATGAGTAACGATGAAGGGAACTTTTCTTTTCGGAACAAGGGACTAGAGTCTCTTGTCGATGAGGTCAAGCAGCTACTCAATCTAGAGCAACTCATCGATCTGGCACAAAAGATCGAGCAAAAAGCGGACTCAGGCGATCTCAAAACCCAAGTGCAGTTTTCCACCCGCGTTTCCAATATTCCGCGACAGGGCAATATTCCCCGTAGCAGTCCTCGCACTGCAACACAACCTGGTGGGGATGGATCGAGTTACGAATCGAATACACCTTCGGTAACACCACCCGAACCTAAAAACACAGCACATTCCCTCGATCGGACGGTGGGAGGTTTGGGGAATACCTTGGCACAGTTGCGCGATCTGGTCGAAATTCCACTCAAGCGACCCGATATTTTAGCGAAACTAGGTCTAGAGCCACCCAAAGGCGTACTGCTGGTGGGACCCTCAGGAACGGGCAAAACCTTAACGGCGCGATCGCTAGCAAATACTTTAGGTGTCAACTACATTGCGATCGTGGGACCCGAAATCATTGGCAAGTTCTATGGTGAAGCGGAAACCCGATTGAGGCAGGTATTTGAAAAGGCGGCAAAATCAGCTCCCTGTTTGATTTTTATCGATGAAATTGATTCCCTCGTGCCCAACCGTGCTTCTGTCGAAGGCGAAGTCGAAAAGCGTTTGGTGGCACAATTATTGGGTCTGATGGATGGGTTTGCGGCAACCAAGGGTGTGATCGTGCTAGCGGCAACCAACCGCCCCGATGCGATCGATCCAGCCCTGCGCCGTCCCGGACGCTTCGATCGCGAAATTATGTTCCCTATCCCCGATCGCCATGCTAGACGAGAGATTCTTGCCATTCATACCCGACCCATGCCCCTAGCCGAGGATGTCAATCTGGATGCGATCGCCGATCGAGCCCATGGGTTTGTCGGCGCTGACTTAAAAGGACTCTGTCAAACCGCTGCTATGCAGGCGCTACAGCGTCAAGTGCCCAATCTATCGCAAGTCCCCGATCGCCTCGAAGTCACCAAAGCTGATTTTGATTTTGCGCTCAAACAAGTACATCCCGCTGTCTTGCGATCGCTACAAATTCAAGCCCCACATGTGCGTTGGTCAGAAATTGGTGGACTCGATCGGATTAAGCACACCCTACAAGAAGCTGTGGCAGGGGCTTTGCTCGATCCTGAACTCTATGCGCGCGCCCAAGCCCGTGCGCCTAGAGGTGTGCTGCTCTATGGCCCACCTGGTACGGGTAAGACCCTATTGGCAAAGGCAGTGGCGACGGAAGCCCAGGCAAACTTTATCGCGGTCGCGGGTCCCGAACTCTTGACTAAATGGGTGGGGGCTTCCGAGCAAGCGATTCGTCAATTGTTTAGCCAAGCCCGACAAGCCTCTCCCTGTGTGATTTTTATTGATGAAATCGATACCCTCGCGCCAGCTAGAGGCAGTTATCAGGGCGATAGTGGTGTCAGCGATCGCGTGATCGGGCAGCTTTTAACCGAACTGGATGGCATTCAATCGGCGGAGGGAATTTTGGTGATTGCTGCGACCAATCGGAAAGAATCGCTCGACCCAGCCCTGTTGCGATCGGGACGAATTGAGCTGCATATGATGGTGGGATTGCCCGATCGCGTCGGTCGTCGCGCTATTCTCGCTGTCCATAACCGCGAACGTCCTTTGGCTGAAGATTTAGATTTAGAGCGGTGGGCAGAGCTAACGGAAGGATGGAATGGAGCCGATCTAGCATTTTTAAGCAATCGCGCCGCCATTTTTGCGATCCGCCGCCATCAACTCGATGGGGATGGCATCTTGACCAATCTCCACATTACGGGTGCTGACTTCGATCAGGCGTTGGCTGAAATTAGCCAGCAACGGGAATAGGAAACTTTGCTTTAGCCAGAGAAGCGATCGCGTATGCAAGGGAACGTAGCGTCATGGATATAATTCTCTGTCATACGACGGCAGATTTTGACACGCTTGGGGCGGCAGTGGGTGCAGCACGCCTGTATGCGGGGGCGCGTATCGTCCTCACAGGTGGGATGCAATTGCCCGTGCGCGAATTTTTATCCCTATACCGAGATGAATATCCTTTGATCGAGATGCGATCGGTCGATCCTGAATCAATTCAGCGACTGATCTTGGTGGATACGCAATTGCCCAGCAATCTAGGAAACGCGGCAAAATGGTTGGATTTGCCAAATGTGGACATTCATGTCTACGATCACCATCCCAGCAATCTTCAGCCTAACTTTCATGCAACCCTATGGTGCGTAGAGGCAGTTGGATCTACCTGCACGTTAATCATCGAACGTCTCCAAGCTCAAGTAATTCCACTGACGACCTTTGAGGTCACAGCCCTAGCTTTAGGACTGCATGTGGACACAGGTTCGCTCACGTTTGAACATACAACGGCACGGGATGCGATCGCCTTGGCATGGTTGATGCAACAGGGTGTGAACCTCAAGGTACTTTCTACCTATATCGACTACGCCATGTCACCCTTGATGCAGGAAGTTCTATCGCGAGGTTTGGCGGAGCTACCCGCACAGACAGAAACGATGCAGGGGTATCAGGTTGCGGTGTGGTCGCTCCAGTACGAGCAGTTTCTCACGGGGCTCTCAGGCGTGGTCGAGCGGCTGATGGAACTTACGGCGATTGATATCTTGATCGTAGTGGCTTGGCAAGCCGATCGGATCAGCTTGATCGGGCGATCGCGTCACGATTTTGCCCAGTTGCATACCCTGATGCAGCACTATGGAGGCGGCGGTCATGCTTGGGCAGCTTCTGCTTCCATAAAAGTAAAAACGACTGAACCCTTTGATGTAAAAGCATTAATCGCAGAAATTAAACAGGTATTGCGCGATCGCGTTCCTCAAGTTGTTATTGCCCAGACCCTAATGTCTTCGCCCGTGCGCACGATTCGCCCTGACACGACAATTGATGAGGCGCAGCGGGTGTTGTTGCGTTACGGTCATTCGGGGCTATCCATCGTGAACGATCGCGATCGGTTGGTTGGAATCATTTCCCGCCGCGATCTCGATTTAGCACTACATCATGGCTTCGGGCACGCTCCAGTTAGGGGATATATGGCGACGACCGTACATGCGATCGCGCCCCAAACGCCCCTGTCTGAAATTCAAGATTTGATGCTGAAATGGGATATTGGTCGTTTGCCTGTGGTCGAGGATGGCAAGCTTGTCGGTATTGTTACGCGCACCGATGTCTTGCGTCACCTGCACCGACTCACTACAGAACCCAAACAGGAAAGCAAGGTAAGCGACGGGACGCATCCTGAAAGGAATCGCTTGCAGGTGCAGATGCAAAAACTACTTTCGCCACGCTATCGGGATATCTTGCAACAGGCAGCCAAGGCAGCGGATTGGATGAATCTACAGCTATATCTGGTCGGGGGAACCGTGCGAGATTTCCTCCTAAATCTCGCCACAGACGACCTCGATCTCGTGGTTGATGGCAACCATCCCCTCGTCACAAATGGCGAAGAACCAGAAGGATGGGGCGTAAAGCTAGCGCGATCGCTGCAAACAATTTATCCCAAGACCAAACTAGAGATTCACGGAAAATTCCAAACGGCTGCCCTGACTTGGCCCGACGGTCTTTGGATTGACATCGCCACCGCTCGCACGGAATTCTATCCCTATCCCGCTGCATTGCCTGAAGTTGCTGCCAGTTCCATTCAACAAGATCTCTATCGTCGCGACTTTTCGATCAACGCTTTAGCTTTGCATTTAAATGGTTCCCATGCAGGTCAAATTCTTGATTTTTTTGGCGGATTGGAAGATTTAGAAAATCGCACGATTCGGGTTTTGCATCCCAATAGTTTTATCGAAGATCCGACGCGAATCGTGAGGGCTGTGAGGTTTGCTGTGCGATTGGGCTTTCAGCTCGATGGGCGCACGCGCGAATATGCCCAATCGGCTAGCAGTCTCGTCCAGCGCTATCGCAGTAAAGGCATCTGGGCATACCAAAATACAAGATTAAAGCAAGAGTTGCGCTACGTTCTCACTGCCAGCTATTGGGTGCAGGCACTATATCAACTAGATGAACTGGGAGCTTTGCAATACTTGCATCCTAATTTGGCGATTTCCCCAGAACTCGTACAACAATTGCGACGGGTGGGATCGTGGTTGTTCCACTTCTCTCGCATCTACCCAGACATAGAGCGGCATAATATCTGGCAAGTGCGACTAGAAATCGCGATCGCACCCTATCCAGAGGCAGTAGAGGTGGCGGAAAGATTGCATTTCAATCAAGCGGGACTCAACCGTTTGGCAAATTTCCATGCTTGGCGCGATCGCCTATTTCCCCAACTCACTGCCGATCTAGCGCCCAGTCAGGTAGCTAAGTTGCTAGAAAGATTGAATATTACCGAAGCGATCGCCCTAGCGGCTGTAGCTCCTGCTTCTATCCGCAGGTTGTTGTACCGCTATCTCAGCGATTGGAACTTGATTAAGATGCCCCTTGGCGGTCGCGAACTCAAGCAAATGGGGTATAAGCCAGGACGGCACTACCAAACCATTCTCAATGCTCTGCGGGAAAAGGTTTTGGATCGAGAAATCACCACGGTGACTGAAGCCGAAACATTTGTCAAACAGCAATTCCCCTTGCCCTAACGAAGATCCCAACGAAGAGGAGTTCCAAAAGTTAACGGGCTTTGCCACACAAGACACAGCCCGTTAACTCTTTTTCTTTGTTTTTCAGAACGACCTCCATTCACATATCTATAGTGAACCGAACTGGACTTGCAGACTTCCTATTTTCCTCATAGCTATATCTTCCAGATTTAGGTCTAGCCTTACCTTTGAGAGGGGTGTTGCTACAGAATGCTATAGTAGAAGTTTGCTGCAATCCCACTACTATATTAGCAAAAAATTGCGCGATCGCAGCAGACAAATTAGAATCTCAACGACTTTCTGGACTCGCATGAGCCTTGCCGCGATATCTCATATTCGATCGCATGTCTCAACCCCATTACGGCATCCATTACGCAATCGATACGGAAAACCTGCGGGTGGTTCATGTTACACCTTTCCCTGCTTAGCTCATCCGATTTCAACTGTGCGATCGCTAGACTCACACCAGAAAAAATATAGGATCGATGAGGGTGCTAAAATAGAAAAGTGAAAAGACGAATAGCTGCAAGCTTTCGGAGGTTTTATGACCGTCTCTGTAGAAACTTCGCTCTCAGAACCCTTGTTACTAGATTTTAGTACCGTCAAGCTGACTGACGAGCAATTCTATCTGTTGTGTATGCAGAATCCAGAAAAGAAGTTAGAACTAACAGCAGCAGGGGTATTGATTGTTATGGCTCCAGTGGGTGGCGAAAGTGGAAAAGAGGAAGCGAGATTGAATGCGAAAGTTTTTAATTGGAACGAAGATACCCAGCTAGGTGAAGTTTTTAGCTCCTCAACGATTTTTAAGTTACCTAACGGCAGTCAAAGATCGCCTGATGTTGCTTGGGTTAAGCTCAATCGGTGGCAAGCTTTAACTTTAGAGCTACGCAAGAAATTTCCACCCATTGCCCCAGATTTTGTCATCGAGTTGCGGTCGGAAAGCGATCGCTTATCAGATCTCCAAGCCAAAATGAGAGAATATCAAGAGAATGGAGTGCGATTGGGATGGCTGATCGATCCCCAAGAACGAACCGTTGAGATCTATCGATGCGGTCAAGAAGTAGAAATTCTTAAATCGCCCAACTCTTTAAATGGCGAGGACGTGTTACCCGATTTTGTCTTAAACCTATCGCCACTTTGGTAAATATCCCCTAACTCGCTTAAACCACTTACGGGATCGATCTCGACCTCCATGAAGTTCGCAACTTGGTAGGATGTTAAATGCTGGCGGGCAGTTTTTTAAACTTAACGTCCCGTTCGCATTTTGTTTGTATGTTAAAGCGTAAGGACGATAAAAGCCCAATGAAGCAGTACCCTCCCCTCACAATTATTTCTTATATCCTCGGGCCTACAATGATCGTAGTCAGTCATTTCGGATCTCTTCTCGCGATCGCGACGGGCTTATCGTGGGGCGCAGTCTTATGGCTAATAGGGTTATACCTCATACGCATGCTTGCCACAACGGGCATTTACCACCGCTTACTGACCCACAAGAGCTATCAAGCGCCATCAATTGTTTTATGGATTGGTTGTATCGTGGCGGCTTCGGCGGGGCAAATGGGGCCGAGTTGGTGGAAAGCGCACCACATGAACCACCATCAACACTCAGATCGATCACCAGATCCCCATTCTCCACACATTCCTTTCCAAGGGCTCAAAGGATTTTGGTGGTCTCAAGCGGGCTGGCTATTAGTACCGCAATTTTTCCCTGCCAAACTGCCGATGGATGTTGAAAGCGATCGCGTTTTAAAGATGGTGGATCGGTTGCATTTCATCCCAACGCTTGCGCTCGGTACCATCTCTTACTTCATCGGGGGCATGGAATATCTCGGGGCGTTTTTTCTGAGCACGACTCTCCTGTTTCACGGTGTTGCTACGGTCAACTCCCTCAGCCATCTCTTTGGCGATCGCCCCTTCGTCACCGACGATTTCAGTAGAAATAGCGGGTTCGTCGCGTTTCTGACCTTGGGTGAAGGTTGGCACAATCTGCATCATGCTTTTCAGTCGTCATCTCGGCATGGCATCACCATTCGAAATGGAGAGATTGTCTATCTTCTAGATCCAACTTTCGGCTTCATCAAAATGCTGGAGTTTTTGGGGCTAGCATCCAAGTTAAGAGTGCCTTCTGAGTTAGATCTGCTGGCTAGTGCGAGGAATCAAACAGAATCGATGGGGATGCTAAAATAAAAAAATAAAATAAAAAAACGAATNNCTGNAAGCTTTCGGAGGTTGTATGACCATCACTGTAGAAACTACACTCTCAGAACCCTTATTACTAGATTTTAGTACCGTCAAGTTGACTGACGAGCAATTCTATCTGCTGTGCATGCAGAATCCTGAAAAGAAGTTAGAACTAACAGCGACAGGGGTATTGGTGGTTATGGCTCCAGTAGGCGGTGAAAGTGGAAATCGCGAGTCGGAAATCGATATCGATTTGGGGATCTGGAATCGTCAGACCAAGCTAGGGAAAACTTTTAGTTCTTCAACAATTTTTCGATTGCCCTTGGGCAGTCAGCGATCGGCTGATGTTGCTTGGGTTAAACTCGATCGCTGGGAGGCTCTAACTGTGGAACAGCGCAAGAAATTTCCACCTCTCGCCCCAGATTTTGTCATTGAGTTGCGCTCGGAAAGCGATCGCTTATCCGATCTCCAAGCCAAAATGAGAGAATACCAAGAGAATGGCGTGCGATTAGGCTGGCTGATCGATCCCCAAGATCGTACCGTTGAGATCTACCGCTTAGGGAAGGAAGTAGAAATACTTGAATCCCCAAATTCCATCAATGGCGAGGGGGTGTTACCCGATTTTGTATTAGACCTATCGCTTCTTTGGTAAATATAATTTGTCAGCAAGCTGATGCTTACCTACTTAGATAAGTAAATATACTTACAAGAGTGACCCCAGCAGGAGATCGTCACCAGTCCTCAAGAAAATTGAGTATCTCTTGTGCCATGCAAAAAATCGCGATCGTAAAAAGTACCAGAGCTAAGAACGAGATAAGGCTTTGCATATATGTCTACCTCTCAAATCATACCCTTACCTATATTTTAACTCTTTGTCCGTTGCCTACTTGCAGAAAACTCGATGCCCTTAAACTCACCTCACAGGATTCCATAGCCACAATAGCAACTCTTAAAAAGCCTTTGTCTTCGCCCAAGATTTAACAATTGAGGCAGCCTACAAGCCAAAATGAGAATTGCTAGGGGTAGATTTAAATGACCAGACAAAGCTGTAAAATAGTAACAAACCTATGAGTAAAGTACACTTACTCAAAAGTGGCAGATCTAGAATGTTGCCGGGATGTAGCGCAGCTTGGTAGCGCACCTCGTTCGGGACGAGGGGGGCGAAGGTTCAAATCCTTTCATCCCGACTTGTACTTTCACATTCGCAAATTAAAATTCCCTCCTAGCAAATGAATGTCGTTTTTGACAATCACTGGATCGCGTCGCAGGACTCTGTACTACGCCAACTTCGAGGAACTGCTGTGGCATTCACTTCGCTTGCTCATTCAACGATTAAAAAAGCGAGCAGGTGAAAACGAAATCGGTAAGTCTGTCTCTTGCCCCTTAATAATCTCAGCGATCGCTTTGCCAGCACCAAAGGCATAAGAATCAGATGCCGATCGCAAACGTTCCATAAACTGTAACCTTCTTGTGAAATTTGGACAATCGCTCAAGACTGACCATGAATTGACCGAGATAGATTACTTCCTTAACACGGAAGATAGACAACAGCAAGCGATCGCGAGGGCTATGACTCGTGAAGGTAGCAAGCAAAATCTAGAATTGCCTTATTCAACATATTACAAAATAATTTGTTTTCATGTCATCCCGATCGCAGGATCGGTAGAAGTGGGAAAATGGACTTGTCTAGTTAAGCCTCCAAAGTAGGTTAGTCTTTTTTGAAAAGCCCATCACACAAGGTGAAATTGGATGAAGGTGCATCAGTTAGATCTTTCGATCGCATTGGGTGAATACGCTCACCAAATCATTTGCCAAAACTTTCAAAGGTTTGTCGATCGCGAAGAATCTGTTTTCCAAGATAACGATCCCGAGCCGTTACATCAGATGCGTGTTGGCATGCGGCAATTGAGAACGGCTGTGCGAATATTTAGTACGGCGATCGTCCTACCCAAAGGCGTTAGCCATTCATCTATTGGGGTAATTGCCAAAAGTCTTGGAGAAACGCGAGATTTAGATGTGTTGCAACTGGATCTGACAAACCGCTATCAGCTTTTGTTGCCGAAAACCGAGCAGTCTAAGTTCGATAAGGTTCTCAAACATCTGCACCAGAAACGCGAACAGAGCTTTCTTGACTTAAAGAAGACGCTAAATGGCGATCGCTATCAAAAACTGAAGCGATCGATCCAAGCTTGGATCGAGAAGCCCACCTACACCCCTGTAGGGAATCTAGCTATCTTAGAAATTTTGCCCGATTTGCTATTGCCATTGATTTGCGAGCTTTTTCTCCATCCAGGCTGGCTAGTTGGAACGAGGATTCAAGCAGGGAAAGCTGCATCGATCCCCATTGAGAATGTTGAGGAACTAAATCAACAATTGAGGCAATTTGGCGATCTGCTGCATAGCTTGCGCAAGCAAATAAAAGGAGTTCGCTATCAAGCAGAGTTTTTTGCTGCTTTTTATGAACCTTCCTACATGCAAAGAATTGCAGAATTTAAGGCGATTCAAGAAATCTTGGGTCAGTTTCAAGATCGCGTCGTCCTGCGTCAGTTTCTAGAATCCACCTTGAATGCAGATTTGGGAAAGGTTCTACCCACGATAGATCGAGAAATGCAGCAGGATGAGACTGCTTTTTGGCAAAATTGGCAACCCCTTCAGCAATCTTATCTCTCTTTAGAATTTCGCGAGTCGTTGCGATCGCTGCTCACAACCCCGTTGAATTCAGCAACAACGGTATCCCAAAAAAGCAAAAAGAAAGCTAAAGGTAGCACGTCATCCGAAGATAATCCTCTGAACTCAAACTGAAAAGCTATTAAACCCTAAAATAACGAGCGATCCTAGCGTTTTTATATGATTAGTTCAGCACCAGAAGTAATTTTTCCACCCCTTAATCTCGATAGCCCCCAAGTCTTGCTATCGACACTGAAAGAACTTCGTCAGACCGTCGAACGTGAAGGACAAGACATCTTCGATCGATGGCGATCGCACATTCAACGCCCTGAATTTCTGTTAAGTTCTCTGAATCTAGCGCAATATTTAGCACTAAGGCGACACGACTTGCGATCGCTGCAAGCAGCACTGATGCCCTGGGGCTTGTCTTCACTGGGGCGAATTGAAGCACGCGTCATGCCCAACCTCGATGCAGTGATTGCCACCCTAGAAGTTATTTGCGGAGTAGAATCTGCCCAAAGCCAAAGCCGCCCACCCATAGAGGCTTTTTTTGAGGGCAACCGTTTGCTCCAACAACATACAGAAGAACTATTTGGGCAGACCAGTCCCAATCGTCGAGTCAGAATCATGGTTACCCTACCGACTGAAGCTTCCACTGACTACGATCTGGTGCGAAAAGTTGTCCAGCGAGGGGCAAACTGCGTGCGCATTAATTGCGCCCACGATTCCCCAGAAATATGGCAACGCACGATCGATCGCGTGCGTCGAGCCGAACAGGAAACAGGCAAAAGTTGTAAAATCATGATGGACTTAGGGGGACCAAAAATCCGCACGAGTTCTGTGCTCGCACCGTTTGATAAAAAACGAGTATTCCGAGACGATCTCATCATTCTTGTACGTGGCGAACCTGCGATCGGAATCAAATCTGGCTCAGATGAGGCGATTCCCTCGCCCGTGGAGCATTTCCAAACCTGCTGTACGGTTCCTGAAATTCTCGATCTGCTAACAACTGGTACGACAGTCTATATCGATGATGGCAAAATTCGGACTCGCGTAATCGATCCGCAATACCCATTGTCCGATGGGCAGATGGGCATTTTATTGCAAGTTACCCATGCCAGTCCCAAAGGGATCAAACTCAAGCCTGAAAAGGGATTAAACTTTCCAAACACCGTCTTACCGCTCAACCCGTTGACAGAGAAAGATTTACGTGACTTAGATTTTGTCGCCACCCACGCCGATATTATTGGCTACTCATTTGTGCAACGATCTGAGGATATCGATCTGCTCCAACAGGAATTGGAGAAACGCTCTGCGGGGCGGATCGACCGACCTGCGATCGTCGCCAAGATCGAAACAGCGATCGCAGTGTCTAACCTGCCCGAATTGATCGTTCACGCCGCAGGTAAACAGTCCTTTGGTGTGATGATCGCTAGAGGTGACTTGGCAGTTGAAATTGGCTACCAGCGCTTAACCGAGATTCAGGAAGAAATCCTCTGGATCTGCGAAGCAGCTCACGTTCCTGTAATTTGGGCAACGCAAGTTTTAGAAAGCTTGGTAAAAGATGGAGCGCCTTCCCGTGGTGAAATGACCGATGCCGCCATGGCAGAACGTGCTGAGTGCGTCATGTTAAACAAAGGTCCGTTTATTGCCGAAGCCATTACCATTTTGGATGACGTGCTCACGCGCATGGAAACCCATCAATTGAAAAAAACGCCGCAATTACGGGCATTGCGATCGTGGTAAGCCGAAGATAGATCTTACGAATTTCGCTAGTTTTGGAGCAATGAGTTATGGTTATGCAGTCAATCCAAATAGAAATAGAAGTCGATCTTAAAGAGCATTACACCGTATCAACCCTACACCAAGCAATTCAGGAGGAATTACAAAAATATGGAAAACCTCTTAACTGGTTGGTACTTGATGCAGACAAGGAACGTCAAAAAGTACGGGTTAAGGCGATGATTTTAGCTCATGGATCAAACGCTTCTGTCTAGTCTTTTAAACCTGTATTTTCTAATCGCCTAAACTTACAAAAGTGATTCTATATCGAACGCTATCTTCGTGTGGGTCGCTAAAAGTCTTTACATTGCGCCATGTCTTGCCGCCATCATGGGACAAATGCCATGCTTGATTAGCGCTAACGACCGCTTCGCTAGCCCAGGCTTTATTAATCTCGTCTACCTGTGCTTGATATTGTTCGACAGTTATCGAGTTGTCTTGATAACAATCGCGATAGGCATCTGCTACCAAATCGCTAATCTTTTGAGCCAAGGTATTACCAAGGACGAGTTTGTCTATCAAGGCAGTCCACACATGCAAGTGCTGACCCTCAATAATAGGAAGATTTGCCTCTTGCTGTAGCTCTGCACCTTGGTCGAAAATTGTTTCAGACGGAATTGTTAGCCCTCTATACTGGGCGATCCAAACTTGCAAACCAAGAGTCTTAAAAGTCGCGTCTGTGAACTGTTCTATTAGGGATGGGAAATTCATGTCAACCGAACTCCTGACAACGCTTGCTTGACTGTTGACCAAGTCACCCGAACCGCTTACTAAGTTTGTGCGACTCTTGACTGAGGTTTTATATTTTAAAGATGAATCAAGTTAGACCGCAGAAGCGGATAGAACTCTTACTTTACGTTAACAGCGGTAATTAGTCTGTAATTGCCGACACGATCGCATAACTTGACTTTTGCAGCCTGCGTTTGAGTATGATGTAATCGCTACAAAATGCCCGCAGATTCATACAAACGTCTAATTGTGGCGAGAATCTTGCGATCGTATAGTGCATCAGTTGCCCATCGTCCCGTGAGTTGGCTCAAAAGAGGCGCAATTCCTCTGGTCACAAACTGAAAACGCGGATCGACCAGCGGTTGAATCAACGGAGCTGTACTTGCATAGGCCTTAAGATGCTGAATGTGCGCTCTTACCCCCGTACGCTGATCGGGAAATTTGGCTCCATGGGCACTATTCCCGATCGCACCAATCCCCGCAAAGTTATTTTGATTGGGAGCGACATCATTCCCAAACCGCAAAAAGCCAGTTTCTACACACATTTGGCTAAAGGCAACATCATGATTTACGCCTTCCAAGGCGGCTTCTTCGCGATAGAGTTTGGGCAGATCGCCATAGATGGTTAAAGCCATCTCGTTGTTATTTTTAAGAAACATGAGTAGTTGTAACTCAGAGGTATTGCCTACACCCATAATCCGATCGATGTTTTCTGGGCAAACCTTAAAGATCGTCTTGAGATTGACGGTGCGGGTTGAGTTATCCCAAGTTACCGATACATTTAGATCGCGCAGCCCGATCGCTTGCACAAATACAATGTTTTGATAGCGAATCTTGCGAATATTAGGGGCGCGATCGAGGCTAATGCCCAAGCGATCGACGAGATCGAAGGGAACGTAAGCATTACCGTTGACGATGATGCCTTTTTCTTCGTAAGCCTGCCCATTTAGATTAATGCCGATCTCAGGATAGGTCGTAGGAACTGGGGTCGGTGAAGGAGAAGGGGTGGGACTTACGCCTCCAACATTGCTCAACCACATCTGTAACCCATCAGCAATGCCGATCGCATAGTCGCGGCGACGGGTCTGGATCAAGCGACGGTCTTGAGGATTGGTCAAAAAGCCCAACTCCATCAAAATCGAGGCGGGGACGATATCTCGACAAAATGCGAGTCTACCTACACCCGTGCTGGTATCGGGTTTAGCCCCTCGACTGGGAATCTCGGGTACGCGCCGCACTAAAGCGTTTAGTAATAACTCGGCTTGGCGTTTGCGAATATCATTGTTGGCAATATAGTAGGTGGAGGCTCCTCGTGCATCGGGATTGTTAAAAGCATCCATGTGAATCTCAAGAGCAACATCCTGCCTTGTGGCTCTGGCGTTGATCCAGTTGACGGTATCCTCTAAACTGAGATCGTCGCCTGGGGCTTCGACGGGTAAAGCGCGCGATCTGAGTTCTGCTACGATCAGATCTCTGGTTGCAATTAATTCGGCGGCTTCGGTCGTACCACCTGCGATCGCCCCTGGATCGCGAAATGTGCCCTCAAACCCACCATGACCTGCTGAAACAAAGATTTTGCCCATTTGCCTAGTTCATATTCCTGCGAGTACCGACAGTAAGCACAATATTTTGCCGTAAGTTTAGCAATTTTATACAGCAAAAGCCTTTTAATAGCGCAATTAATTTTTATCCTCCCCCAATAAATTGAGGATCTCCTCTAAGAAAAAATGAAAAAAAGAGTAAACCTAACCTTTCCTAAACGCGTGATTAATGTACCTGTGGCCTATCGACTTGCCAAAGACTTTAATGTAGCGGCGAATATTATTCGAGCGCAGGTCGATCCCAACAAGGTGGGAAAAATGGTTTTAGAGCTATCAGGCGACATCGATCAGCTAGAGGCTGGCATCGAGTGGATGCGATCGCAAGATATTGATGTTTCTTTGCATGGGCGCGAAATCGCAATTGATGAAAACACCTGCGTCGATTGCGGTCTATGTACGGGGGTTTGCCCAACTGGAGCCATGACGCTCAACCCTAAAACATTTCAGTTAGAGTTTTTGCGATCGCGTTGCATTGTCTGCGAGCAATGTATTGCCGCCTGCCCTGTCAATGCAATTTCGATTAATTTGTAAATTTATCAATCTATTTGTAATAAGCGGATTTAGGCATGAACCGAGAGCCAAAACCCAGCCGATCTTCTGTCCCACCTTCGCCCAGAACTGCGGTCGATCCGTTCAAGCTGGGATTCATGGTTTTTATCAGTATTTATGGCTTTATGGGCTTAATCAACTATGAATCTCTCTGGTTTCTGCATAACTTTGACTTGATTATTCATGAAGCGGGTCACGCAATTTTTCGCATATTTGGCGAGTTTGTTCAATTTTTAGGTGGCACCTTGATGCAGTTACTGGTTCCGATTGGGATCGCCGTTTACTTCTTTTTTAATAAGCAAAACTTTGAAGGCGGCGTCACCCTCTTTTGGATTGCCGTTAATTTGTTTGATATCTCGCGATATATGAAAGACGCGCGATCGCAAGAGTTGCCCTTACTCGGTGGTGAATTTGTTACCCATGATTGGTGGTATCTGTTTGGCAAAATGAATTTGCTTGCCCATGACAAGGCGATCGGTGGCTTCGTACATTTCCTCGGTTTCTTGGTCTATGGGTTAGCCGTGTTCGTCGGCTTTTATCACGCTTGGAATAGTCCGCGTCCTCAGACCCCAGAAGATGAATAACGAAGCTTTTTTGGAAAAGACCGCACTCTGCGCGGAACCTAAACCTCGATCTGTCGCAAATTTAAGAAAAATTGGTATGACATTTAGCGTTCGTTGGGGCGACTCATTTGCTCTAGATTCAACACCTCTGCCAACTGTGCTTCTGACATCAGACCGCGTTCTAGGACAATTTGCCGCAGCGATTTGCCCGAAGAAAGAGATTCCTTGGCAATGTCAGCGGAGTTGAGATAGCCGATGTGGGTATTGAGCGCAGTCACCAGAGATAGACTTCCCTCGGCATAGTCAAGGCAGCGATCGCGCATCGCTGTAATTCCATTTACACACTTGATCGCCAGACTATCGAGCGCATTTCCTAAAATCTCAATACTATGGATCAGATCGTAGGCAATGAGCGGCATCATCACATTTAGTTCTAGCTGACCTGCTTGGGCTGCCATTGCGATCGCGGCATCATAGCCCATCACTTGATAGCAGACCATATTCGTCATTTCGGCAATTACGGGATTGTATTTGCCCGGCATGATTGAGGAACCTGGCTGCACGGGGGGAAGTTGAATTTCCTTTAAGCCAGTTTTGGGTCCCGAATCCATCAAGCGTAAATCGTTCGCGAGCTTTACACAGTCTTGGGCAAGATTGCGCAACGAGCCTGACACCGCCACAAAAGGAGCCATACTTTGCATGGCTGCCATCAAGTTTGTCGCTGGACGCAGTTCAAAGCCTGTAATTTCTGATAGCTTCTCGGCAACGCGATCGCAATATTTAGGATGGGTATTTAGCCCAGTTCCCGACGCACTGCCTCCTAAACCCAGTCGCTTTAGATCGTCTGCGGCAGCTTGAATGCGTTTGTAGTGACTGCCAATAATCTGGGCATAGGCAAGAAACTCGTCACCCAGACGCACGGGTACGGCATCTTGAAGATGGGTACGCCCTGACTTGATTACGTCCTCGAACTCGATCGCTTTGAGATGCAGTTCGTTACTCAGGTTAGAAAGGGCAGGATAAAGATAACGCTCAAGGGCAATCAAAGCACCAATCCGAATCGCCGTAGGAATGACATCATTAGTGGACTGTCCGTAGTTGACATGATCGTTGGGACTAATGCGGGCATAGTTACCCTTGACATCCCCAAAAATCTCTAAGGCGCGATTTGCCAGCACTTCATTCACATTCATGTGATGGGAAGTCCCTGCCCCCGCTTGGTAGATATCCACCACAAACTGATCGCGGAGCTTGCCATCTAAAATCTCATCGCAGGCGGCTGCGATCGTCATGCCCATGTCAATCGGAATGCAGCCCAGTTCGGCATTTACTAGTGCCGTTGCCATTTTGATCGTGAGACAAGCATCGATATAAACGGGCAGAGGCTTAATGCCACTGATCTCAAAATTTGCGATCGCTCTAGCAGTTTGAATTCCGTAATAAGCAGTCTGGGGAATCTGCATTTCCCCCATTGAGTCGCGTTCGATTCTATATGCGTTCATGTTTTTGCGATCGCCTACCAAGTTATCAGCCCTTAGCAATCAGAAAGCTAATGACCAGAACATTCTCATTCTCAAGTTTTTATGCTGCGATCGTCAAGGATGGACTGGGCTAGATTGGAATTCTTAAGTATTCAGAAATAATTCTTATATATTTCCTTTGTATTTCTTTAATGGGGGACAACCTGTTCTGGGGTAGGGGAAACTCCTTGAAGCGCTTTTTCCGCCGATCGTTCCGCCCGTAGGCTATCGGTTACGCCTTTAATCGCACTGGCGATCGGTACGGCAATCACCAGACCCAAGGGTCCCCCAAGCTGTAACCCCAGAAGCAAAGACACCAAGATCCAAGCAGGATTTAGTCCCGTGAGATTGCCAAGAATTCTCGGTGCCACGAGATTAGAGATGATCTGATCGACGGCTACAGCCGTAATTAAAAATTTAATCCCCAACCAAAAATTATCTAAGACGAGCAACAAGGTGACCAGACCGATCGTAAATGCCCCACCAAAGGGAATCAGACTAGTCAAACCCACGCCAAAACCAAACAAAATGCCAAAGGGTACATCTAATAGTAAGAAGGCAAGGGTGAGACAAACCCCATTCAACGTGCCCACCGTTGCCTGCCCGACATAGTAGTTTTGAAAGTTTTGTCGTAGCGATGTTTGCACCTGCGTCCCTAGGTGGGTAGGCAACCACTGAAAGATCCCCTGCCAAATGCGATCGCCATTGGAAAGAAAATAAAAGGCTAGAACCAGAGTCAGTAACACATTAACCGCACTGCCCACCGTATCTAAAGCTATGCCAAGGGTTTTGCCTGCAAAGGTTTGCAACTGTCCTGACAGGCGATCGGTAATTTGAATGGCAATCCCGCTGAGGTCAACGCGAATATTTTGAGAATCCGCCCAAGCTTGGAGGGCTGTAAGTTGAAAGGCTCCTGAATCCAGCCAACTCGGCAAGCGCTTTACCAGTTCGCTCAACTGCCCGATCGCGATCGGAACCACCGTAATCCCCACACCAATGAAAACCGATAAAGCTAGCAAAAACACCAAAATCACGGCATTGCTGCGCTTTGCACCCCGCGAGACCAAGAGCTGTACGGCAAAATTGAGCAAAAAGGCAAGAATGGCAGCCGTAATTAAAATACTGGCGATTGGTTGGAAAAACTGAAACGTTTTCAGCACTAACCAACCATTGAGAATAATCAACGGGAAGATCAGCCAAAAATTTAATCGTTTCAGAAGTGGGTTATCCGTTGCCATAGCGCAGATTTAAGGTAAAGGGTGATTGGTTATCGGTTTTCGGTTTTCAGACTGACAACTGATAACTAAGTGCTTGTAGGTGTGTAGACAATGCTTTAGAATGTGCAGTTGGAGAGATGGCAGAGTGGTCGAATGCGCTCGACTTGAAATCGAGTGTTGCGAAAGTGACCGGGGGTTCGAATCCCCCTCTCTCCGTAGCTGCTGGTAAAACCAAAAATAAAGCCCAAAATATTTAGAGGCAAAGCACTAGCATAGAAGAATCTGGCGAGATTGGTTGATTCTTTGGTGCGAATGCTTTGTTATGCCGTGAAATTCATCTTAGCTGAAGTTAAGAGGGTGGGTTTGCTACAGATTGAGCGATCGCGTCATCCAAATTTAAATTACTAGAGAGTCCAGATTTTTCAGAACTAGGTTCTTCTGTGGCAGCAGAATTAGAGGTAATGTCTGGCTCCACTGGGCCGATACCCCAATACTTCTTGGCTGCTCGCCAAATCATCGGCAAGAGAAACCAGCTAGCAACTGCCACCAAGATAAAAATTCCAAAGCGCAGAATGTAGCTAACCAATTTCTCTAAGGCGATAAACCGTCCAGCAAAATAAGCAAGACAGGTGACTCCCGTTGCCCAAGTCATGGCTCCTGTAATACTAAATAACAGAAAGCGAGGATAAGGCATCCCCGACACCCCCGCCATCGGACTGGCAAAGGTGCGCAAGAGGGCAATAAAGCGACCAAAAAACACAGCACGATCGGCATTGCCACTAAACTTTTCTTTTGCCTGCGCGATTTCTCCAGAAGGAATACGGAAAACCTTGCCTACGGTTTCTAAAACACTCAAACCGCCCAATCTACCGATCCAATAGCCACTGCTATCCCCAATCATCGCCCCCGAAGCCGCGCTCAGAAGTACCAAAGGGTATGAAAGCTCGCCATTACCTGCTAGGAACCCACCTACAATCGTGATCGTCTCACCAGGTATGGGAATACCTGAATTTTCCACCATAATGCCAAAAAAGATTAGCCAGTAACCATACTGACCCGCCCAATCTTGAATCGTCTCTAAGGAAATAATCTCAAGGGACATTCGCTATGCCTTAGCTATTTATTACTTTTTGTGTCATATCCATTATAGAGGTTGAAGGTTAAGAGCAAGTATCTGTCTTAGGTTCTGAAAATACGATCTAAAAACCTATCTGAAAACCTATCTAAAAACCTGTCTGAAACCTGTGTGTAAATCTTATCTATGTTGAAAACCTGAATTTTTTACCATAGGAATTCAACCATAGATCCAGATCGGATGCAGAAAAACACCTGTTAAAGCCCTTCGACATTGAGTTAGGAATTCCAGATTTTTTGCCAGACTAAGGTTTACAAGAGCTTTTTATCAGGTTCTCATTATTTTTTTATATAGAACCATATCCCTGATGTTCAGATCGCAGCTACAATGCTGGAATAATTTCATATTCTGATTGGCAGCCGTTATGCTTTCCAATACCAAGCGCTTCACCCTAGAAGAATATCATCGCCTGATCGATTTGCGATTTTTTGCTGAAGGCGATCGCATTGAGTTGGTACGCGGAGAAATCGTGCAAATGGCTCCCAAAACGACTTCCCATGTATTTTGCAGCAGAAGCCTTCTGGACGAACTTCCCTCACTGCTTCAAGGACGTGCCAAGTTTCAGTGCCAAGACCCCATTTTGCTTCCTTCAGGAAGTGAGCCTGAGCCAGATTTTGTGATTATTAATCCCAAGCCCGATAATTACCTGTCTGGGCATCCCACACCTGCCGATATTTTGCTGGTGATTGAAGTTGCTGATTCCTCACTAGATTACGACCAAACCGTTAAGGC
Organism: Tumidithrix helvetica PCC 7403; assembly: GCF_965232925.1. Classification (NCBI taxonomy): domain Bacteria; kingdom Bacillati; phylum Cyanobacteriota; class Cyanophyceae; order Pseudanabaenales; family Pseudanabaenaceae; genus Tumidithrix; species Tumidithrix helvetica. The sequence continues at coordinate 31,708 of NZ_CBDDRA010000024.1, read as the reverse complement.
AGAGCTCTATGCTGAGGCTGGAATTAGCAACTATTGGCTTTTTAATTTGGTGGACTATCGTTTAGAGGCTTATAGCGAGCCCTATAAAGACTTTCAGGGGGAATATGGCTATGCCCAAAGAAAGTATATTCTGGCGGAGCGATCGGCTCCCTTGCCCTTCGCACCAGATGCACCATCCCTCGATCTATCTAAGGTTTTCCCCCGTTTGGTAGATTATCAATCTTTTGGAACCTAAAAATACTGACAATTCCAAACAGGATAAAAGCTCAAACATGACAAACCTTACACTTGTAATTGGGAATAAGAACTACTCATCATGGTCGCTTCGTCCCTGGCTAGCGATGCGCCAGTTTGGATTAGAGTTTGACGAAGTGAGAATTCCCCTTTATACACCTGAGACTCCTGCTCAGATTCGCCAATACTCACCTTCTGGGAAAGTTCCTACCTTATTACATGGCAATTTAGTGATTTGGGATTCTCTGGCGATTTGTGAATATCTCGCCGAGCTTTTTCCCTCATTCCATTGGTATCCAGAAGATAGAGCTGCTAGAGCCCTTGCGCGTTCGATTAGCGCCGAAATGCACTCTGGCTTTCAAGCTTTGCGGCAAAATATGGGTATGAACTGCCGCGCTAAATTACCTGGAAAAGGACTGACACCAGAAGTGGAAAAAGATATCGATCGCATCACCACAATTTGGAAAGAATGTCGTCAAGAGTTCGGTACGAAGGGCGAGTTTTTGTTTGGTAGATTTACGATCGCAGATGCCATGTACGCTCCAGTCGTCCTGCGATTTATGACCTACGGTGTTCCCCTCGATCCTGTCTGTCAAGCCTACTATCAAGCGATCCTAACCCTGCCAGCCACCCAAGCTTGGATCGACGCAGGAGTAGTAGAAACCGAGATTATTCCTCAATTTGAGCTTTTCACTAAATAACTCGTTTTCTAGCCCAGAATTCTAGAAAATTTTAAATTCCTTTCAAAGCTGCCACAATTTGATAGTTAGCTTCTGGCAATCGATAGTTCTCTAGCTCCGATATCTCCACCCAGCGAATTTCAGCGCATTCGATCGCTTGAGGTTCCCCTGAAATGTGGTGGCAGTGATGCACGATCAAGCTCACAATAAATTTTTCATATTCATGGCTTACCGCGATCAATTGCGCCCCAACTTCAATATCAATTCCTAGTTCCTCTCTAATCTCACGACGAATACAAGCGATCGCATCTTCCCCCTCTTCGATTTTGCCACCAGGGAACTCCCAATAGCCGCCAAAGTCCCCTTGGGGTAAACGCTGGTCGATGAGAATTTTGTGGCGATCGCGATCCCAAATCACAGCTACGCCAATCTGCTTGTGCTTTTTAGCCAGTGGAATACTCATGAATCTAAAAACTCCAGTCCTTTTGCTATAGGGGTGAGATTCTTTTCAGCTAACCATTCCGCATTAAACATACGACTTTGGTATCTACCACCACCATCGCAGAGAATGGTTGCGATCGTATGCCCCGCACCCAGTTGACGCGCCAATCTCACAGCCCCCACTACATTCAACGCGGCAGAACTGCCAATAAACAAGCCATCATGCTTGAGTAAAAAATGCGCCATCTCAATCACTTCTTGGTCGTTTCCTTGAAATGCCCCATCGAGTTTGGCTCGGCGAAAGTTTGCGGTCTCTCGATTGATGCCAATGCCCTCTGTAATCGAATTGCCCTCTGCTTTTAATTCTCCCGTAGTAACAAAACTATAAAGCCCCGAACCAGGCGGATCGATTAAATAGGTGGCAATTTTAGAATTTTGCTCTTTGAGATACGCCGTAACGCCACCAATCGTCCCCCCTGTACCTGACGACATGACGACTCCATCGATCGCGCCGCCACTCTGCCGCCAAATTTCTGGTGCAGTGGTTTGGTAATGCGATTCGGCATTGGCAAGGTTTTCAAATTGGTTTGCCCAAAAGGCATTTTCTAGCTCCTCAGCGCGTTGGCGGGCGACATGATAATAGTTTCTAGGGTCTGCAAATGGCACGGGGGGAGTCAGTTCTACCTCTGCACCCAAAGTTCTCAACAGGTCAATTTTTTCTTGAGATTGGTTGCTAGGCATCACAATCACACTGCGGTAGCCCCTAGCATTCGCCACTAGGGTGAGCCCAATACCCGTATTGCCTGCGGTACCTTCGACGATTGTGCCATTCGGCTTAATTTTCCCTTCTTTTTCCGCTTGTAACACCATAAACAAAGCCGCTCGATCCTTGACACTACCTCCAGGATTCAGAAATTCGGCTTTGCCTAAAATGTTGCAACCTGTCGCCTGAGATAGAGACTCGATTTGAATCAGTGGGGTATTTCCGACCGACGCTGCAAAACCAACACGAATATCGCTTGTCATGAGATGTTAAAAGAGATGAACAATCAAGATATTTACAGATTTGAACCCGATCATGAATATATAGCAGTCAGTTATCAGTTGTCAGTGTTTGGATCCCCAAACATTCATCGATCGCGAACAGCCAATGATTATCTTTTAAATCTCTATTTTTAACGATTATGAAACTTCTTATTGCCATTGATGGCTCGAAAGCCAGCGAACGCGCTCTAGAAAAAGGGTTGAGCCTAGCAGCACCAACGCAATCCCTTGTGGTGCTGCTGACCGTTGTAGAGCCTCTGAGTAGCTATATTCCTGAGGTTATGATGCCTACGGGAGATTGGGTTGGTTTACGCGGATTTCCCGATATTGAACTGGAAAAGAAAATTTTGGCGGCAGGACAGGTGATTTTACAAAAAGCAGAGGAAGCGTGCGCAGCCGTAAATGTCCAATCCCAAACAAGACTGGAAATGGGGTTACCGCGGGATGTGATCTGCCAAATCGTGAAAGATGAGGCTCCTGACTTTTTAGTAATAGGCTCTCGTGGGCTAGGCTCCGTTGAGCGCCTGATGCTGGGGAGCGTCAGTGATTATGTGATTCACCACTCAAGTTGTGCTGTGGTAGTTGTGCGGTGACCTGTCGATCGCTGACCATCGGTCGCGATTGGTCTAGGAATTCATCGTTGGCTTCGACTCCGCTCAGCCAACAAATTCCTAGACATCCAAAATGCCACCGATCGCGCTCGTCGTGACCCAAATATCGAGGTCGCTATGGTTGGTGTCAGCTTTTAAATTGGCAGCAATTCGTTCAGCTTGTCCTAAATCTTGGGCGATCGCAAACACCGTAGATCCCGAACCAGACATCAGCACACCCAGGCATTCCTGTTGTTGAAGCGAGGCTTTGAGATCGGCAATGCGAGGATGGGCAGGCAGCACCACCCGCTCTAAATCGTTATATAACAAACGCCCCACTCGCGTCGGGGTAGTCTCATCGCGCGCGGCGATCGCTGCCAACATCTGGCTGGAATTGTGCCGATCCCGTACAGGACTAGTTGCTAATAATCCCTGCGATCGAAAGGTTTGATAAGCCCACACCGTAGAAATAGATAGATCCCTAGGTTTGCAGATTACCAGTGCTAAGTTTTGCAAATCGGGCAAGGGCGACAGCACTTCTCCCCTTCCTACTGCCAAAGCCGTTCCCCCACCCACACAAAAAGGAATATCAGAGCCTAACTGCGCGGCAAGATCGCAAAGCTCCGATTGGGTGAGTCCGAGATCCCAAAGGCGATCGAGTCCCACCAATACTGCCGCCGCATTCCCCGATCCCCCCGCTAAACCCGCACCCATGGGAACCTGCTTGGCGATCGCAATTTCTACCCCTCCCAAACCTGGATAGTTTTGCTGCATTAACCGCGCCGCTTTAAATGCCAAGTTGGTCTCGTCTGTGGGGACTTGCTCGTTGTCGCAAGAAATATAGATAGCATCTGAGCCAATGGTGCGAAGGTCTAAGCGATCGCAGAGATCGATACTCTGCAGCACCATCACAAGTTCGTGATAACCATCTGGGCGGTTTCCAGTGATTTCCAGATATAGGTTGATTTTGGCAGCAGATTTAAGCGAGATGCTGGAGGTCATTGGGCAAATGTACGTTTGTAAACATTTTGCAAAACATCATGCTCGTCAAGGGGGCCAACACGGCGCAAAGCACGTAAGCGATTTTCCACCAGCAATTTGGCATCAGCACGAGAAACAGGCTCAAACTGAACACCTGTAGGACTATTGGTGATCAAAAAGAATAATCTTTGTGCATAGAGTGTCGTGAATAGGCTTCGGTATTCGTCAACAGCACAGACACGAGATAGCAAGCCAAAGGTAGGGTGATTGAGATAGTTTTCAGACATCTGGCATGCTGGCAAATAAGTAGGGTTCAAATAATGCAGAAGTAATTTTGTGTCAACCTAAATCAAAGTATCGATACCGAACCTCGATATCGAAACGCAACGTAAGAATCCACGTCAGATGTAGGGAATTTAGACAAACTTCTGTATATATAAACACATTAGCCTGTAATCAACCCTAGTCGTTTGATTTGAATATCTGAATATTATAGATATACAAAAGTCAAGTGAATAAGGCTCGATCCCAGAAAAATTTAAATGTTTGAGATAATGGAAAAAGTCTGTGAAATCATCAGAACTCAACCCTATCCAAATTTTCTACACTAATTTTAAAGTTATGCGGTACTTCTTTGCATCATTTGTTACTGCATGTTGCATACTGTTGATTTTCCTGAGTTTTATAGGTACCGATCCTGCATTCGCAACCCCTCGTCGTCCCATTCAACCAGAGCATGGCGCAAAGTTATTAAGCGGTACAATCCGAGGCGACGCTTGGCTGGAGGCAGTACCAGAGTCTAAACTAGCCTATTGCAAAGAAGCCTTTATCGCGTTTCGGGGCTCACCCTCTCAAAGCTACATCATCAGCCATAACGTTCAGAGTCTTACCCCTCAGGGGCTTTGCGATCGCATCGATCAGTATTTTAGCCTCGAAGACAATCTCGATACCCGACTTGGCTCTGCGGCAGCGATCGCACCGATCCTATTTGCCGACACCCCACTCGGAACAAAATATTAAACCGAGCGGTCAATTAACGCTAAAGCAAGTAGTATTTACCTTGTGTTTTTGGATATTGACCCTAATTTCAGATTATTTTGTGTCGGTCTGTATCTGTCAATACATCTATGTACATAGAAATACATAAAACGCAATAGATATAATTACCACCTAGCATATTTACCTATAGTAAATCCTAATAGGTAAACAAATGTATCTAAAAACTAAGCTACAATGCCACTGTTAATCTTGGTGTGACATAAACCTTTAAAAAGATAGTATGAGTAATAAGATTGATTCGCCTCGTGAGGAAGTTTCAGGTTTGGCTGCTCCGACTAAGAAGCTCTACAACGATGAACTGCACGCCGAACTTCTAGAGCTACAGTCAGATACCGAACTCCTCTTTAAGCAACTGCAAAGCCTCAGCCGCCAACGTCTAAGTGAATGTTTGACCGAATCACTCAGCGGCTCGTTAACTGAATCGGGGAGCCACTAACTAATGCTCGCCAGCCGCGAAACCAGTATTTCTGAGCCTCAAGCTTCTCCACACAAGCTCACACCTGAAACAACGCTTCGAGATATTATCAAAACCCTACCACCTGAGTGCTTTGCCAAAAATAATGCCAAAGCATTTTTAGGTCTTGCCTTGAGTGTTGTTGCTGTCACACTAGGTTATGTCAGCTTAGTTTTTTCCCCTTGGTATTTACTGCCATTTGCTTGGATCTTTACAGGCACTGCCCTTACAGGCTTTTTTGTAGTTGGACATGACTGCGGTCATCGTTCCTTTTCTAACAAATTATGGGTAAATGACCTAATCGGTCATCTCGTGTTTTTGCCTCTGATCTATCCATTTCATCCTTGGCGAATTAAGCACGATCATCACCACGCACATACCAATAAAATGGGTGAAGACAATGCATGGTATCCCTTCACTGTTGAAATGTACGATAGCGTCAAGCCCTACGAGCAATCTATCTACCGTCTAATTAGGGGCAGATTTTGGTGGATCGGCTCGATTATCCACTGGGCTGTGTTGCATTACAACACCAATCTCTACCCTGAGAAACAAAAGAACCAAGTGCGTTTTTCAGCGGGTTTAACGATCGCTTATGCGGCGATCGCCTTCCCCTTGATGATTGCTGCAGGCGGCATCTTTGGTTGGGTAAATTTCTTCTTAATGCCTTGGTTGGTCTATCACTTCTGGATGAGCACATTCACGATCGTGCATCACACCATGCCCGACATTCAATTTAAGCTAAAAGAAGACTGGCATGCTGCCACCGATCAGCTAACGGGTACGGTACATTGTGACTATCCAGCTTGGGTAGAAGTTTTATGCCACGACATCAACGTGCATATTCCTCACCATATCTCAACGGGAATTCCCTCTTACAATCTGAGAATGGCACATAAGTCTCTTGTGGAAAACTGGGGTGAATATCTCTACACCACAAAATTCTCTTGGGGCTTAATGAAAGAGATCGGCGATCGCTGCCACATCTTCGATCGAGAAAACTTCTATAAGAGCTTCGATGAAGCTTTTAAGCCTGAAGCAGTCAAAACAGAAGCTTAATCAGCTTCACAATAAATTCTCCATATAAATTCAAAATATAAATTCAAAATTTTTGAGGGATGTAGAAAACTACATCCCTTTCTTATTGCATTTGAAATTTGCAGGATCTTATACCATTTTCAAAAAATGACAACGCATCTTTTTGAAAATAACGCGCTGAGCGCGATCAGATTGCGCTACGATCGCAGTATGAAACTTGCCAGACATCATGAGGACAAAAAAATGATTGTCGCAATCAAACCACAACAATGGCAGCAAGCAACTTGGTCAGATTATGAGACGGTAAGAGATGATGCAAGTGGAGATGCGTCCCGCCGCTGCAAGTTGTTTTATCACAATCAACGGCTCTGGATAGAGATGGGTGCAGAAGGAATTAATCACGCACAGTTTAGCGCTTTGTTTGAAATGATCTTTGCGATGTGGGTGATGCAAAACCCTCAGTATCGACTTGCTTCATTTAGAGGATGCCAGATCGAAAAAACGGGGTATCGGGCAGCAGCCCCCGATATCGTTGTCTATCTTGGTGAGGATATTCCAGTATGGGAGAAGGGGGAATCGCGTTTTATAAGTTTGGACAAATGGCGATCGCCCGATCTGGTGGGCGAAATTTCGGATACAACCCTAGCGATCGATCTCGATCAGAAAAAACGCCTGTATGCTGATTTGGGGATTTCTGAATATTGGGTGATTGACGTGCTAAGCGATCGCCTGTTTGCCTTTCAATTAGACGAAACAGGAACATATCAACAATGTGAGACTTCCCAAGTCTTGCCAAATTTGGAGATTGATTTATTAGAGCGATCGCTGGCACAGATGAAGACACAGACAAATACCGAAGTAGCCTTGTGGTTTTCACAGCAAATAGCTAAATAAATTGCTGTTAGCATTTTCAAAGCTTTGTTGGGCAAGGCAATCAGTTTTTTAGCCACCTAGCAACGAGCATCAATAGACTGCTAGCTATCCTAGCTCGAACATTTATTTGACATAAAACGTCCTTATTGTTTGCAGAGCAATATTTGCTTTACGATGAAAGCATACAAAAGCATGTTGAAGCTTTAACGCCTATGAAACCTATGGCATCGATCCACCAGCGAGTCGGAATCAATTTAGGATTAGTTTTGAGTTTAGGCTTTGGCATGGGGATCGATGTAAGCTCAAACATAGTTGCTTCTTCACAGACGTTGCAATCTGTAAATATTCCTTTAGAGCCAGTCAGACCGAGTTTATGGTGGATGGTACAGCGACTCGAAGATGGTTGGGTAGATAATCTAGCCATCGATCCCGATGCCAAAAGAGTCGTAATTACGTTAAATCGATCGCGTTGGTTTGCCGCAGACTATATTCGCAGGTATGAATTTCTCTATAAGCTTGGTACTACCGCCCAGGAAGATGCTTATGGTGTGTTATTGAAAGATAACAGAAACAACAAACTGGCTGAGTACATCGTCATTAACGATAGCTGGAAAATGGAACCTCCATCTTTAGGTGCTCCTCCATTTCGCGTGAATTCGCCGAACCCGTATCAAACCCGATAGATAGTTTTAGAAAAGGGAATCTCTGCCTAGGTTTTGAAGGTGTTAAATTTGGACTTAAATTTGGACTTAAATTTGAAAGTAAAGCGGGTTGGGGTCATTGGTGGCGGTCAGTTGGCTTGGATGATGGCGATCGCCGCGAAGCCGATCCATCTGCAATTGGTCGTACAGGCTGGGAGTCAAGAGGATGCATCGGTTAGAGCTGCCGATCGCTTAGTTTTAGGGGCAGTCAATGATTTCGCCGCCACTGAGCAATTAGCAGCATTGAGCGATGTCATCACCTTTGAGAATGAATTCGTCAATATTGAGAAGCTCCAGAAACTCGCAAGCCAAGGCGTAAAATTCTTACCCAGCCTAGAGACACTAACAACTTGCGTAGATAAATATTTGCAACGACTGCATTTTCAGCAACAAGGCATTCCTACGCCCAAGTTTTTTCAAGTCGATCGTGAAGTAGAACTCTTAACTGCCGCGCGATCGCTGGGCTATCCACTCGTGCTGAAGGCAAGACGAAATGGTTATGATGGCAAGGGCACATGGGTAGTAAAATCCGAATCCGAGCTACTAGAAGCTTGGACAAGCATGGCAAAGGCAGCAGCGATTCTAGAAGAATTTGTTCCCTTTGAGCGAGAGTTAGCCACCATTGCAGTCAGATCGGAATCTGGAGAAGTAGCCATCTATCCTGTCGTAGAAACAGAGCAAGAAAATCAGGTGTGTCGGCGCGTGCTTGCTCCCGCTCGAATCCAGCCAAGCGTAGCAGCACAAGTGGAAGCGATCGCGGGAACAATGTTGACCAGTTTGAATGCGATCGGAGTGTTTGGGATAGAATTCTTTCTCACCAAAGACGGTAAAGTTAGCGTCAATGAAATCGCACCACGCACGCACAACTCAGGGCATTACACAATCGAAGCCTGCGCTACTTCTCAGTTTGAGCAATTGCTGCGGATTGTCAGTGGAATGCCACTAGGTAGCATCGCCATGACCAGTCCCGTAGCCGTCATGATTAATCTTTTAGGATTTGAAGATAAGATTTCTGATTATGCCTTACAACGTCAAGCTTTAGCACAACTTCCAAATACCCACGTTCATTGGTATGGCAAAACCCAGTCTAAAGTCGGTCGCAAGTTAGGTCATGTCACAGTTTTGGCTGAAACATACGAGCAGGGATTAGCGATCGGCGATCGGGTCAACCAGATTTGGCAATAACTAGAACGAGAACCCTATAAAAAAAGTGATTTGTTAGACTGGTGACTCGACAAGGGCTTATAGAACTTTTACTGGTTCGCGTACTGACTCAAGAAAATGGATTAGCTCTTGAATAACTGGAGCATTGCGCAATATCTCAAGATTTTCATGCGCTAATTGATCGATCAACTGCGATTGATTATGGACTTTTTCTGACTGAGCAAGCATTTGCTCCAATGCTTTGCGTGGCTGAGAAACTGCCAGACCGAGCAAATCTTGGGATGGACGATATCCAAGTAATCTTTCGAGCAATTCAGGATCTTGGAAAAAGATAGCTTCCATTTCAGGTACAAAAAGTATAGCCTTGACTGGAGTATTCACAGACACGCTTTCAACTATTTCCGTAATATCTCTAATTTGCATTTGGATTAATTCTGGCACTGTTGAATCTGCATCAACAACAATAGCGACTGGTGCTTGCCTACGAACAACGAGAGAACGTGCAAGTGACTTAACAGAGGATATTCCACCAGCAGAAACGACTTCTACTTGCTTGAGTAATTGCGGTGGAAGAACAGCTTTGAGTAGCTGGTTATCATAAGCACCTTCACAGATAATGTAGGCAATCATGGGATCTCTCTCTCTATAACGTTGTAATCAGGAAGTCCATCTTCTACACATACGCGATATTTCAGGACTAATAATTCGCAGATATTTTCCTTATCTAATGCATGCTTGATATCAGTTCCATCCCACAGCAGGATTGCTTGTGGAGACACAAAATGTGAAAGATTACGAGCTGGATCTGTAAAGCCTGTTCGACTAAAAACTAATCCAACTGTTGCTGCGGGACGGCGTAAAAGTTGATTGCGGAGTTTGGCAATAGGTGCGATGTCAACTTTTTTGTCTGTAAAGTCTTTGCTTTCAATTAAACAAGAAAGCCCAGAACTATGTATAGCGCCATCAATTTGCTCAATCTCTTCGTCAAACAGTCCCACGCTGTAAGGATATCTTACCTCCGCACCATCGAGTTGAAATGCTCGTATGACTAAGTACTCAAAAGCTTTGCCAGCTTCCCATTCTGGAGTGTTGCGCTTTTCAATATTATCCCACAGCGATCGCAACCCATCCCATTGCAGCGATTTGATCTTAATTTCGTATTCTGCTGGTGTTGCCAATTCTCCTCCCTAAGGTAACTCGACGGAGGTGGGTTTAGAAATGTGTGGTAAGCCCCAACCGAGTTTTTCGCGTAGAACTTGGAAAAACTCACCATGATGCGATCGGATTAATCTGGCGGGATAGGGCGATCGCTCGACTTTGATGTGATAGTCAGGGTAAACATAGCAACCTGCATTGCCATCAACTACCAGCACTAAGCGATGCTGATTGGCAGGATAAACCATCACCGTTTCGGTATTGGCAAACACCAGAGCCCGAGATGCCATGGAATGCGGACAGATCGGCACAAGTTGAAATACGGGAATGCCTGGCTCGATCACGGGGCCCCCCGCAGATAGGGCATAAGCCGTTGAGCCTGTAGGTGTTGAGATAATCACCCCATCCGCTGCAATATCTACAGGGGAATGTCTGCCAATTTTGACCTCAAAATGACACATACTTGTGAGGGGTTCGCGGTGTAAGACCATCTCATTTAAAGACAGGGCCTCCCACAGTAGACCTTCTCGATCGTAAACTCGGACAGCCATCATCGATCGCTGCTCGACCACATATCTCCCTTCGACGATCTGGCTGAGGGTTTCTTCCCAGTGGGTCAAATAGGTATCGGTCAAGAAGCCCATATGTCCCGTATTAATCGCTAACAGGGGCAACCCGCAGGGGGCAATTTGCCGACAGGCGGATAGAACTGTGCCATCGCCACCCAACGCCACCACAAAGGCCATGCTGCGATCGAAGCCATGGGGAACTAAACTGTCGATCGGGGTATGACAAACGGGACTGTCAGGCTTGGCATAGCCCAAAATGCCACCACTACCTGTTGCTAAGACAGTTTGCCAGCCATGCTTATCAAACCAAGTTTGCATTTCCAGTGCGACTCTCTGGGCAGTGGGTTTTGCATCGTTAAAAATAATGCCTACTTTTGGCACGGTTACAAACCACCTAAACGATTAGAAAATGAGTAATGTTTGGTCATTATAGATCCCTAATTACCTGAAAGCTGCGGCTAAATGCTCGTACTCCCAAGCTTCATTATAAACTTGTGCCGAAATTCTCACCCACAGGCGATCGCCAAAGGGAATAATTGGCACCTCGATCTGGTGTTTCGCTAAAATTTCGTCATGGAGTTTTTGGTAGTCGCTGACGGCGTACTTTGATGTAACCTGCGGTGGGAGGGGAATCGTAGCCATTGCACCGAGCATAGACTCAGGTGCGGGGAGGGTTTGTTGCCATGTTGTGGCTAACATTTGCGCAGCCCATAAAACTAATTTGTGATTGTGCTCTCTGACGCGATCGCTGCCTAAATGTTGGTGAAAGGCGATCGCATCAGTAACGGTTAACCAAGCACTAGGATCGCGCGTCCCCGTCCAGTCAAATTCGGCTAGAAACCCGCTATCAAATCCGTGGGAAATTACATTGGGGTGCAAGTCGGCTTGGCGTGAGGGCTTGGCATATAAAAAGCCACAGCCTTTATTGGCGCAGAGCCATTTATGGCAATTCCCCGCATACCAGTCAGCATCGAGTTCGACTAGGTTGAGGGGGAGCGTACCGGGGGCGTGCGCACCATCAACCAGCACGGGAATATTCTGTGCCTTTGCCAGTTTGACCAATTCTGCTATGGGGAAAATCAGGGCAGTAGGAGAAGTGATATGGTCGAGCACCAAAAGTTTCACGTTGGGATTGACCTTGGGATCTAAAGCCTGCGCGATCGCTTCGATAACTTCTTGCTCGCTGTGAATCGGGAAGGGAACCTTGGCTTCGACGATTTCGGCTCCCGTGCGGCGGCTAATATAAGTCAGGGTTTTACGCACGGCGGCGTAGCCGTGGCTGGTGACCACAATTCGATCTTGGGGCGAAAAATCTAGCGATCGCACGACAGCATTAACGCCTGCGGTGGCATTGTCCACAAAGACTAAATCTTCGCCTTTAGCACCAACAAATTGGGCGAGTTCGTTGGCAGCCGCGCGAATATGGGTTGCGAGTTCTTGCATAAATAGCAAAGGTTGCGATTCCAGTTTCTGCCGCCATGCGTTCTGCGCTTCCATCACGACCTTGGGTGTTGCGCCAAACGCGCCATGATTGAGAAAAATACAGTTTCGGTCTAATAACCACTGCGATCGCACTTCCCTGCCAAAGTTCATAGTTGATTTATGCTTGAGGTAATATCTTTGCTGAGAAAGTTAACATGGAACTGCTAAAGCTTTTAACCTTTCGCGATCCAAAACTCTTAAATATGGCGCTTACCCATAGCTCCTATGCTAACGAGAATCCAATGGAATCTCAAGATAACGAACGCTTAGAGTTTTTGGGAGATGCGATTTTAAATTTCTTGTGTGCTTCTTATCTCTACGCTCGTTATCCAACTGAGGCTGAAGGCGTCTTAAATGATTATCGTAGTGCCCTCACCGATGAGCAACAGTTAGCCGAGTTCGCTTTAAGCATGGGATTAGAGCACAAAATTCGATTTGGAAAAGGAGCAGAGAAAGAAAGAAAATCTCGAAATGATAATCTCTTAAGTAGTGCTTTTGAAGCATTAGTGGGAGCATATTACCTAGATCAAGGCTCGAATATTGATGTAATCAGACCTTTAATTCATCAGTTGTTTGACCTCATTCCTGAGGATATCCTCAAATCCCGCGGAGATTCTAATGCAAAAAAACGATTTCAAGAATGGGTGCAAGCGAAGCTTCATAAAAATCCTAGGTATGAGGTTGAGAGAGTGGGAGGTCCAGATCACGCGCCTGAGTTTATAGCGAAGGTCTATGTGGATGCAGAACTCTATGGTACGAGTACAAAACCTTGCGGAAATAAACAGGAAGCTGAAAAACAAGCGGCAATGGATGCGATCGCAAAGTTAGGAATGTGAACCAATTTGGATTCGCGATCGCACACTAATTGTCGCAGTGCAGCAGAAATGTAGGAAGTCATGCTGGGTTGGGAACGCTGGAAGTGCCTTGATGGTTTTGGGCGACGTGGGCTCTTACCTTTAGCATGGTCATGAGTGCGTCCAGTTGTTCGTAGAGATTCAGCTCAGCTACTTCTGAAGAACTAACTCTGGCATCACAGTTTTTTTGAGTATATGGGCTTCCAGTCCTTGCAGGCAAAATGCCTGTACTACAAATTAATAACAACTCAGTTAGGATTGCTACATTAAGGTTATTAAGGCGCAGGGCTGGGATAGCGACGATGAATCTCATCAATTTTTGCCAAAATCTCTGGCGTGAGGGTGGTATTCACACTGGTTATATTCTCTTGTAATTGTTCTAGGGTTGTAGCTCCGATAATGGAACTAGTAACAAACCAACGGCTGCGGACAAAGGCTAAAGCTAGTGTGGATGGGGAGAGTTGATATTGCTTCGCGATCGCGGCATATTCACCCACGGCTTCTTTAACATTGATCTTGTTATAGCGCTGTCCAAAATTTGGGAATTCCGTTAACCTCGCGCCTGCGGGAGGAGCTTGTAAATACTTCCCTGAGAGCGTTCCAAATCCTAGAGGACTGTAGGCTAATAAGCCCACCTTTTCGCGATAGCAAACTTCCGCTAGAGCTGAGTCAAAGACGCGATTGAGCAGGTTGTAAGCATTCTGAATTGAGACAATCTTGGGCAGCTTCAACTGAGCTGCCGCTTGACTAAATTGACATACACCCCAGGGAGTTTCATTACTCACGCCCAAATAGCGAATCTTCCCTGCTTGCATCACTTCGGCAAACGTGGCTAGTTGTTCGGCAATGGGAACCGATTCCCGTTCCTGCGTCGGATCGAATATGGTTTGACCGAACATGGGCACATAGCGATCGGGCCAGTGAATCTGATAGAGGTCGATATAGTCTGTTTGCAAGCGTTTGAGACTATCATCCACGGCTTGCAGGATATTTTGGCGACTGAGCGCAGATTGAGAATCATCTCGCATCCATTTGTAAGCACGTCCTGCTCCAATCATTTTGGTGGCAAGAATGAGGCGATCGCGTTGTTGATGCGCCAACCATTCCCCAATATAGGACTCGGTTGAGCCCTGCGTTTCTTGGCGAGGGGGCACGGGATACATCTCAGCGGTGTCGATGAAGTTAATCCCCTGCGCGATCGCGTAGTCTAGTTGCTGATAGGCATCATTGATCGTGTTTTGCTGTCCGTAGGTCATCGTGCCAAGACAAATCTCTGACACCTTTAAGTCACTTTCGCCGAGTTGGTTATATTTCATGAAAACGATTTAGACTCCATTGAGTGCATAATAATTGATACTTGAATGCTTTACCCTACTTGATTCGCCAGCGGTTTATTCCGTCGTGGCGAGATCGAGCGTGGGAATAGCATCGATTAGGGTTTGGGTATAGGGCTGTTGGGGATGGTTATAGATCGCATCGGCAGCACCCATTTCTTCGATTTTGCCCTTGTTCATCACGACAATGCGATCGCTCATAAACTTCACCACGCTCAAATCATGGGAAATAAAGATATAGGTCAATCCAAATTCTGCCTGTAACTCTTTTAAGAGATTTAACACCTGTGCCTGTACCGATACATCGAGCGCCGATACCGACTCATCGGCAATAATCAGCTTAGGATTGAGTGCCAAGGCTCTGGCGATACAGATCCGCTGCCGTTGCCCGCCCGAAAATTCATGGGGATAGCGACGCATGGCACTGCGATCGAGTCCTACCCGTTCCAAAAGATAGGCAACGCGGTTTTTACGGTTGAGCGCCGACTGATAACTTTTAAACTGTTCTTGATGGGCGTGAATTTCTAGAGGTTCCGCGATCGCATCGCCTACGCTCATGCGCGGGTTGAGCGAACCATAGGGATCTTGAAACACAATCTGCATTTCGCAACGCAGTCTTTGCAGTTCTTCTGCTCCCATAGTGGTGACATTTTTGCCTTCAAACCAGACATCGCCGCCCGTGGGCTTGATCAGGCGCAAAATTGACCGACCTGTAGTGGTTTTACCGCAACCTGACTCACCTACGAGTCCTAGGGTTTCGCCGGGATAAACATCAAAGCTAATGTTGTTGACTGCGACAAAATAGCGTCGCGTTTCACCCCAAACGCCGCGAATGGGAAAGTCAACGCGCAAATCTCTGACCTTGAGTAAAGCGGGTTGAGATTCCAAGGCTTTCAAACGATTCTCACTATCGGCGAGGGTCACCACTTCCTTAATGCGAGGGGAATTGGGCTCTAGGGCAATAATTTCGCCGTTCACCTCTTCCATATAGTCGCTGACCGTGGGCAGATACTTGAGTTGCAGCGCTGGTTGGGGTCGGCAGGCAACCAATCCTTTGGTGTAGGAATGTTGAGGTTCCCTAAAAATGGCTTGGGTTTGTCCAAACTCTACGACTTGTCCTTTGTACATGACGGCGACGCGATCGGCAATTTGCGCGATCACGCCCAGATCGTGACTGATAAACACGATGGACATCTGCCGTTCTTGTTGAAGTTGGCGCAACAAGTCTAAAATTTTGGCTTGCACGGTGACATCTAAGGCAGTAGTCGGCTCATCGGCAATCAGAATCATCGGATTGCAGCAAATCGCGATCGCAATCATCACCCTTTGCAACTGTCCGCCCGATAGCTCGTGGGGATAGCGTTTGATCATCTGTTCGGGATTGGGAAGTTTGACTTCGGTAAATAGCTGAATCGCTCTGCCTGTAGCGGCTTGCTTGCTAAGATGCTGATGTAATTGCAGCACCTCGATAATCTGATAGCCACAGGTAAACAGAGGATTTAAAGAAGTCATGGGCTCCTGAAAAATCATGGAAATGCGATCGCCTCTGTACTGCCGCATTCTTTCTGAGGGCATATTAGCGAGGTTGACCTGTTCCGTACCCGTATCAAATAGAATCTCACCTTGGGTAATCTTCCCCGTTTGGGCTAGCAACCCCATAATCGCTAGGGCTGTAACCGACTTACCCGAACCTGACTCGCCGACAATCCCTAGGGTCTGTCCTTGCATCAACTCAAAACTGACACTTCTGACCGCAGGAACGATATCCCGATCGCTCTTAAAGTCCACTTGTAACTGATTGACAGACAGAATGGGGCGATCGTTCATAGAGGGTGATAGGAATTGAATAAAGGTTCTAACATGCGATCGAGAAATTCACGCAAAATCTATTCAAACAAAATCTACATAAGTTGGCGATAGGAACTCAAGGGTAAACCCGTTCGTTTTTTGACATCCATGAGCGATCGAAATTCTCCCCGTCGCTGTCTTTCGGCAGCGATCGCTTCGGCAACATCTGGTGTCAGCCCCACTTCCACCAATTCGCTGGCGGAGAGTACATTGAGGCGCTTCCATGAGAACGCTGCTTCGTGCCTGTAGTTATAGCTAAACGTAATTAATGGCTCAATGCGTTGAATCGTTGCGGGTGGAATTCCCACCACTTCTATAAGTTCTTCGGCACTAGTAAAAATATAGCCCTCATTCTGTAAAGACTCGATATCGTTGGCATAGACAATCGGTAAGCCCAATCCATTCACCAAGTCATTTTTAGAGCAAGCATTGATGTCGATTTTAGAACGACTACCCGCAAGGCTTTTTGCCAAACTCAGATCTGCTGGAAGTGCCAAGTCTTGAGGATAGGTTTTGATCAGAAACGATCGCTTTAAGTAAAAAGCCAGCCCCACTTGACAGCCCCAAATCGCGAAAAATATGGGCGTAAAAATTGCAGTGGGTAATGACACGATACTGAATGAAATGACAGTTAAACCTACACCCGCCCCGATCCAAGTAGGCGCATTGGCTTTAGAACCCGCATAGGCAAGCGATAATCCACCAAAGTAAGGGATGAACGAATACCAAACCCAGTTAGGTGTTTGCTGAAACCAAGGAGACTTTGACATGGGCACTAATGTTTAAGATAGAACTGCGAAGCCTTTATAGATGCTTAAGTAATTTCTGACGCTTCTCTTCATACTCCTCAGCCGTAATCACCCCAGAATCATACAGCCCTTTGAGATCGGATAGCGCCTTGGTCGCATCGGCTGCCGAAACGGCACCGCCAGAGTAAAACGAATTCATGGCATTGGTTGCTGGGGCTCCATTGAATCTTTGGTTAAATTCCGCATCTGACATAAAGATCAGCATAAAGAATTCAAAAAAGGCAATGATGGCTGGAATAAATGTCCAGCAAAAGAGAAGATAGAGTACACCTGCACCTGTTTGCCCTAAGTAAAACTTATGTACGCCTATTCCACCCAAAAACCAGCAAAGCAAAATGGCGGCGGTTTTCGATTTCATAAAGTGTAGCGATCCTAAAAATATGAGTGTAATTTTGAGCTTCTAGGAATTTTACTAGTTGACACGCTTTGACAGCTTCTTTTGAATAAAGAAAATCAAGGCAATGCCAGTCTGCACCTCCAGCAAGATTAAGTAAGCACTGAGAATTGGGTTTAACTCGATGCGAGAAATCATCGTAAACGTAGCAAAACCAAATACTAAGTAAGGCAGCGATCGCAGCAAACTTGCAAGTCTGTGCGCTCCGATTCCATAGATTTTATGGGTAGCTTGGTCAGTCATACCTAAAACGCTAGATTACATAGATCTCATCATAACCCTCAGTATTATCCTACTGACTGGAAGCGTCAAGTGTGGGTCAATTTTCATGGTGCAGCTCTGCTCACTATTCCATACTCATTTGGGGAGCAAAGCCGAACCGAACCTACAACAATTTTTCTAGACCATAAACCAACGACTTTAGTTGCAGCACCCGCCTTATTGCTAAGAGTACCCCGGGCATATAACAGGCGCGATCGCTGGTGTCATGACGCAAGCTATAAATTTCCCCAGGTGCGCCAAAAATCACTTCTTGGTGCGCCAACAACCCCGGTAATCTCACACTATGCAGGCGAATATTCTCGCCCACCACAGCGCCTCTTGCCCCAGCAAAATTCTCTTTTTCGACGACGCTAGGGGGGTTAAAGGTCTTACCCAATTCTGAGAGCATTTGGGCAGTTTTAACCGCCGTACCGCTAGGGGCATCTGCCTTTTGATTGTGGTGCAGTTCGAGAATTTCCACATGCTGGAAATATTGACTCGCTGCGATCGCCGCTTGTTGCAACAAAATCATGCCAATCGAAAAGTTGGGCACGATCAAACAGCCCATGCTAGCTTTATCGGCAAAGATCGTGAGGTCGTGAATTTGTGCCTCGGTTAAGCCCGTCGTGCCGATTACAGGACGCACCCCATAAGCGATCGCCGATCGCGTGCGATCGTAAATCCCGTCAGGATGTGTAAAATCTACGACCACGCTCAGTTGCTTCTCTTGCGCGCCTTGGGCAAGCATTACCTCTAAGTCATTGGTCACAGGAATTTCTAAAGCACCGATCCCCACCACTTCGCCAATATCTTCACCAATGTGGGTGCGATCGATCGCACCGATCAAGGTCATATCTGGGGCATTGGCGATCGCTTTGATCGTTTCTCGTCCCATTTTGCCAGTCGCACCAGCAACAATAACGGGAATAGGTAGGTTTTCAGACATAGTTATTAGCCAACAGGTATTCAGTGAATAGTTTATTTAAGTTATGTGGGGCGATCGCCTTGACGCAGAGAGCAAGATGCTCGACGGCTATACGGTAAAATCCATTATAGGTACCCCGCCTCTCCACTCATCTTGAAGGTAAACTCGTGATTTCGCAACCGATCGCATCCATAGCAATTTGTAGTTTCTATGCAATAACACAATGGGATGGCGTACACCTAAACACAGATAGCGAACTAACCTTGACGATAGAGGTCAATCAAATTTGGCAGGTGGTCAAATCCATCCACACCGATTTGGGAAATCAATGGCGATCGCAACTGTTGTAATAGACTAAAGAAATTCTCCGCACCTAGTTTGCCTTGCAAGATCGCGATCAAAGCCGCAGATTGCTGCCATGCCTTACTATGCCGCTGCTCTAAAAGATACATTCCCAAACAGGCGTGATAAACTGCGTCCTCCAGTTGATGGAGCTGATAGAGTGCCTCGCCGAGATTGGCATGACTGAGGGCCTGTAAATCACGATCGCCGATCTGAAGGGTTAAAGCCAATCCTTGCTCCAGAGCCAACTGCGCTTGGCTTGGCTGCTGGAGTGCAACATAGGCAGTGCCGAGTCCAACCCAACAAAGTGCCTGATTTTGCCGATCGTTGAGCTTCTCGGATAGTTTTTGTCCCCGTTCCAAATGACCGATCGCGGTTTCTAGGTCTTCTGGTGTTACGGATTCCTGTTGCCGCGCGAGCGTGACTTCGCTATAGCCCAAGTTGGCAAGAGCATTCGCTTCGCCTTGGCGATCGCCTGTTTGTCTCGCTAAGATCGTGGCTCTTTGTGCGTGAGATTCGCTCATACTGAAATCTTTTTGATACAGACAAATTCGGCTGAGATGATTGAGGTTAGCGATTTCGCAGCGAAGATCGCCGACTTCACGGGCAAGGTTGACTGCTTCTTGATGGAGCGAAATCGCTCGTTCGCGATCGCCCATCCAAGCTTGCGAATAGCCTAAAACAGTGAGAATTCTTGCTTTTTCCTGCGTGTTCTCAGATTCTTTGAGAGGGCGATCGAGGTAGTTGATCGTTTCTCGGAAGCTCTCACCCGAAAAGGAAGCAAACACGCCCCCATAGAGTGGAAAATTTTCGCGCTGGGCAAAGGTTCGCAAAATCTGTAGGCTAATTCGGAAACAAATTTTGGAGAGGGTTTGGCGATCGCGGGCAGATAGCTGCTGTGCCTGTTGGAAGCCTTGATTGAGTTCGCCCCAGATCATGGCAAAAGCAACGAAGGTTACACCCGCCATATGTAGACCGATCTGAGCATTATAGGGCTGTCGATCGAACCATCGCACCAAACCATTTTGTAAGTATTGCAGGAGGATTAAAAGTTCAACCCAAGCACTGACATCGATACTCGGTTGTGCTTGGGCGATCGCTGCCGCTGATTGATTGTTTGCCTGCCCCGCAAATAGTTCTCTGGGTAAAGGGCTCGTAACCTGTTGCGACCAAGTTTGCCAAGGCCCAACAACTTTAGTCGGTTCAAACCCAACCTGTGCGGGTGCGCCATACAGCCACGTAACGAGGGAACCTTCCAAGCGATCGAAGTCAGCCAAGCCACGGGTTAGACCTTGGGCAAACTGTCGCAGTTCAAAGGCTTCAGACTGTTCTGGCAAGGTTTCGGCTGATTTTTGCAACAATTGCGCCAGCAGTTGAAGATGTTGGCGTTCAAAGGCTGGCGTACGATTGGGGTCGAGAACTTGAATTAACGTAGATAGGCGTTCTTGAGGTTCTACTTTGAGAATTGTCTGTAAACCTCTAGCACAGGTATCTTGGACTTGATAGTTTTTTTGCCACTGCGACCAAGCATCTTTGAGAATTTTGAGAGCGCGGATTTTATGATTGACCTTGGCTTGCTTGACTTCGTCGGTTTGGGCAGCAAGCTGCGCCTGAAGCACATTCGTTTGTTCTTCAAGCGCACGCTCAAAGATTTCACCCGTTCCAGATTCTAGGCGATCGCTGAGAATGCGATAGACATGTTCCTTGGACAGCAGTTTGCCCGTATTAATATCGGTAATGGTTTGCTGGATAAAGGCAATGTAGCGATCGTGCGTTGTTGGGTTTGGCGAATCACTTAAAGAATCTGACATGGTTCGTTGTATCAGTGGAACTAGTGGGAATGGAATCAAAGGGTGGAAGTTTTGATTTTTCAAGGAGCGCAGTTGATGGTATGTCCGATCGAACAACTATTCAGGTTTTGAGAATATTTTCTGGGAAGTTGTCATGAAAGTTTTGACTGCTGCGATCGCGTATTTTTATCTATTATGTTTAATTACTATACCGAAGTGGTAGGGTGACATGACTGGCTTGATGGACTAATGGAAAGCGATCTTGCCAGTTTGTGACAATGTTGAAGTAATTGGTTGCGTCTTCTAAACAATACTCATAAATATTGTTTAAGACCTGCTCGTGACCGATCTCTTTGCGCAATACCTTAATACCATTGCGATAGACATATTCCCCTTTAATCTTTTTATTGATTTGAATACCTAAATGTTCAAATAAACTATTGAGTCCTTGATTTAGGTCTTTTTTGCGACTCTTTGTTTGCAGATCGAGTATCTTAATTTCTCTGACATGTAAGGGCAATCGCATATCAAATATCCTCTTTCTGAGGCAACTAATATCGCTGGTTGAAATTCCATATCCCACAAAATATTTTCCCTGCAAAAACTGAATATCAGCCAGAATATCTTCTAGGATTTGTTTTTCTTGTTGGCGCGATTCAATAAACTGAATTTTTATATGTTGTTCGCTACTACCTTCTAAGATCCGCGTGATGGTATAGCCAAAGATCATGTTATTCACTAACCCTTCTTTGCGAAAATCTCGACACCATTCCAAGTCCAAAAACACTAAATCGTGAATGGAGCCATCATAAAAGTTGTTGATATAGTTTGTAGTAACTTGAAATTCTTGCTTATACATTCGACTATATTCAGCATTTACGTTTGATCTGACCCTCGCTCTAAGGCTTGCCCTGCGATCGCGCCTAAACTTCTAACCATTTAAAAATCTTAGCTCTTTTGCCCTTTCCTTGCAGGACGCGATTCACTAAAGCTACGGTATGGGATCGTGCCCAATCAAGAATTCACAAAAGTTGCGATCTCACCCACTGCTTGCACTAAAGCACAAAAAAGGGCTTGAGGCCTAACCTCTAACCCTTTCTTAATTTGATATTTGGGTTGATTGAACCGCAGGTTAAATTTGAAACTCGGTTTTTGCTTCTTCGATCGCCATGGCATGCATGATCTTGGCTAGTTCTGCGGCAACCTCGGGGCGAGAAAACTCAGGGGGTGGGCTTTCGCCACGTCGCAGCATTTCGCGAACCTTTGTACCTGAGAGATGCACGCGTTCCTCTGGCAAACTGGGGCTGGTTTTGGTCGTAGCCATGGTCTTTGTGCGCAGACAGAAAAAGGCGTGCTCAAACATCAAAGGAATAATGCCAAGTTCGTGTGCCTCAAATTCTTCAAAAATATACTGGGCATCGTAGGTGCCGTAGTAATCGCCTACCCCAGCATGATCGCGCCCCACAATAAAATGGGTGCAGCCATAGTTTTTACGTAAAAGTGCATGAAAAATCGCCTCGCGGGGGCCTGCATAGCGCATTGCAGCTGGATTAATCGCCAAAATCACCCGATCTTGAGGATAGTAATGTTCGAGCATGATCTCGTAGCATCGCATCCGCACATCGGCAGGCACATCATCGCTTTTGGTGGCTCCGACTAGAGGATGCAAAAACAAACCATCGACAATTTCTAAAGCGCATTTTTGGATGTACTCATGGGCGCGGTGGATGGGATTGCGGGTCTGAAAACCTACCACGGTGCGCCAGCCCTTTTGCAAAAATAATTCTCTTGACTCGGCTGGGTCAATTTGGTAGGTAGGAAAAAGACCGTGAGGTCGACGATATAACAGCCACACATCCCCAGCTAAATAAACATTTCCCTGCTGATAGACCACCTTAACGCCTGGGTGGCGGTCTTCATTGGTACGGTAAACATGTAAAGCTTCTTTGAGTTTGTCGTAGGTGTACTTCTCGCTCAATTCGAGGATGCCAATAAATTCACCGTTAGGGTCATCTAGTCTGATCGTCGCACCAATATTTAGGGGCTCAGCTTCGGCTTCAGTTACAGGTAATGTAATCGGAATTGACCAAGGTAGCCCATTGGCTAGACGCATATTCACGACTACAGACTCATAGTCTGCCTTGCCAATAAACCCAGTCAAGGGACTAAACCCACCGATCGCAATGAGTTCTAAATCTGACAGCGATCGCTCAGACAGTCTCACCCTAGGTAAAAAATCTGCTTTGCTGAAAAATTCCTCCCGCTGCCGATCTGATACGATGCGATTGACCAGTGTGCCGCCGTGAGGTGCGATTTGCTTAATTTGCCGGCTCATTAACGTTAATTGTTCCTGTTATACCAGTGCTTTTAAGGTAGCTAAAGCAGATCGGTTTGCTGGAAAATCCCCGTTTAAATAGGGGCAAGATCGCGCATTCTGCATGAGTACCTTTACATTATGTTAAGGCTTTATTGACCTCAGACGATGTTAGATATTAAGAAAATCTAAACCGATCATGACTGATATTCTCGCAACCGTACCATCTGGAGCTTTGCAAGTTGAGGAGCTTTCTGCGAACTCAACGCACGGGCATTGCTATTTTTCGTTGGTGATTCCCACGTTTAATGAAAGCAAGAACATCGAGAATATTCTCAGAATCCTAACGGACTTACTAGATCGCTTCATTCCTAATAACTACGAACTGATCGTGGTAGATGACAATAGTCCCGACCTCACTTGGAAAATTGCACAGGAGCTAATTCCTGAGTTTTCGCATTTGCGGGTAATGCGCCGCGAGCAGGAAAAGGGGCTTTCTACCGCTGTTATTCGGGGTTGGCAGATTGCGCGAGGTGATGTCTTGGGTGTGATTGATGGTGATTTGCAACATCCTCCTGAGATCTTACTGAAGTTATTACAAGCGATCGAGCAAGGGGCAGATCTGGCAGTAGCAAGTCGGCATATAGAAGGTGGTGGTGTAAGCGATTGGGGCTTTGTGCGCCGTCTGCTCTCGCGTGGAGCGCAGTTGCTAGGGCTAATGATTTTACCAAGAGTGATTGGGCGCGTCTCTGACCCCATGAGTGGCTACTTTATGGTGCGTCGCAGTGCGATCGCAGGCTGCGAGATGAACCCCTTTG
This sequence comes from Tumidithrix helvetica PCC 7403, assembly GCF_965232925.1. Classification (NCBI taxonomy): domain Bacteria; kingdom Bacillati; phylum Cyanobacteriota; class Cyanophyceae; order Pseudanabaenales; family Pseudanabaenaceae; genus Tumidithrix; species Tumidithrix helvetica. Next base: position 7,554 of record NZ_CBDDRA010000024.1, on the reverse strand, counting down.
GTTACAAAATTTTGATCGAGGTTTTAGGGCGCGGCAATGTGGGCGAAATTGCCGAAGTTGGCTATGTGTTTCAAGAACGCCAAGCGGGTGAGAGCAAAGTTACTTGGAAGCAATATGTGGAATATATTTTGCATCTGTTGAAACTGCGATCACGCGGGCGAGTTACAAGATTTAGACAAAAATATGGCTTGCCCATCAAGCGTTTTTTGCGGTTTGGCTTGGTGGGTTTTAGTGGTGTGTTTGTCGATATGGCAATTTTTTATCTGCTCAGCGATCCAACCACATTGCATTGGGGCTTAACGCGTAGCAAAGTGATTGCAGCTGAGTTTGCGATTCTCAATAACTTTCTCTGGAATGACCTGTGGACGTTTCGAGATATTTCTAGCCATCAGACTGGTTGGAGTAAACGCCTCAAACGCTTTATCAAATTTAACTTAGTCTGCCTTTTAGGCGTATTTCTGAATGTCGTAATCTTGAACTTTCTTTATAACTACCTCAAGATCAATCAGTATTTGGCAAATCTGATCGCGATCGCTCTGGTGACGATTTGGAATTTTTGGATTAATCTCAAACTCAGTTGGCGCGTTACACAAACAAAATAGAGCGAAAGAATTATTCAGCCTTTGCCGATTCCCGATGTGAAGGTATAGGTAATCTGCTCGAATTCACAACCTTTGCCGTTAGATTGCCAGGGTGCGGGTAGGGCGGGAACCTCGATCCAGTCTTGAGGAGCGATCTCCGTTAGTTTCGGCAGTACTGAGCAAGCGATCGCCAACAAACCGCCCTTAATCATGGTTGATTGCAATAGAACAAGAGAGATGGCAGCCGTTTCTGGGCAAGCATGTTGCCCGAATATAACTGGAATAATGTGGTCTTTATATTGTGTAACGCTACTAGTTTTCTGTTTGGTTACAGAGGCTTTTAACAATACTTCCTGCACCTGTCTCACTGAAAAAGCCAGATATAGGGTGTCAGACTGCACTAATACCAATTTCTCAATGGCAGTGAGAGAAGATGCATAGAGTTGAAAAGGTTGAGACATTGGTTGTAACTTGAGGTCAGTAGTCTCAATAGGGCGGGGTTACAAGTTCGCAATTATATTGCCTAGCATGACATATTCATCAGGAAATTGATATCTGCTGCTTTGCAGAATGCGATCGAAAACTCATGATTTACGCACCAAACTTTTATAAATCCTGTGAAAAAGCATTACTACGCGTGCATAGGTAATTTTGCTAAAGTGTTCTGAATACCTATGCTATGTTGCATGGGTGCAATAAAGTTCGTGTATTTGCCTCGGAGGAAAAACATTTGACTGGTCGCTTCTTGTTTACATCGGAGTCTGTAACAGAAGGTCACCCTGATAAAATTTGTGACCAAATTTCAGACACAATTTTAGATGCCCTGCTTACTGCCGATCCCCGATCGCGTGTGGCAGCTGAGGTCGTTGTCAACACAGGTTTGGTTTTGATCACGGGTGAAATCACTAGCAAAGCCCATGTGAATTTTGTAGAGCTTGCCCGCAAAAAGATTGCTGAAATTGGCTATACCCATGCCGAAAACGGATTTTCAGCCAATAGTTGTACGGTTTTACTTGCCCTAGACGAGCAGTCCCCTGACATTGCCCAAGGCGTTAATGAAGCCATGGAAAAGCGAGAAGGGTTAGATGACGATGCGGCTTTAGAGGCAATCGGTGCAGGTGACCAAGGCATTATGTTTGGCTTTGCCTGTAACGAAACCCCCGAACTGATGCCCATGCCGATCGCTTTATCCCATCGCATTGCGCGTCAACTAGCGGCTGTTCGCAAAGATGGGACATTGCCTTACCTGCGCCCTGATGGCAAGACCCAAGTCACGATCGTCTATGAAAATGGCGTCCCCGTTGCGATCGACACGATTTTAGTCTCAACCCAACATACGGCTGAGATCGATGGCGTGACGGACGAAAAAGAAGTACAGGCACAAATCAAAGCTGATCTCTGGCAAAAAGTGATCCTGCCTGTGTTTGCAGATTCTCAGGTTTTTCCCGATCGAGAAACTAGATTTTTAGTCAACCCAACGGGCAAATTTGTGGTGGGTGGACCTCAAGGTGACTCAGGTCTAACAGGACGCAAAATTATTGTCGATACCTATGGTGGTTACTCTCGGCATGGTGGCGGTGCATTTTCTGGCAAAGACCCCACGAAAGTAGATCGTAGTGCTGCCTATGCTTGTCGTTATGTTGCCAAAAATATTGTGGCGGCTGGCTTAGCAACCATGTGCGAATTGCAAATTAGCTATGCGATCGGTGTGGCACGCCCCACAAGTCTGCATATTGATACGTTTGACACAGGTAAAGTCCCCGATGAAACCCTGTTGCGACTGGTGAAAGATCATTTCGATCTGCGTCCTGCGGCAATTATCAAGAACTTTAATCTACAGAAATTACCAGGCGAGCGTGGTGGGCGTTTTTATCAGGATGTTGCTGCCTACGGTCACTTAGGACGTACTGATTTAGATTTACCTTGGGAAAAAACTGACAAAGTAGAACTGCTACAAAAATCTGTTTAACATTAGTTAGCAATTAATAAAATCTGAAACGCTATATCTCCTACTTGCGCCTTCAGCCCCCTTGAACTCTTTAAGGGGGGAAATTTTATTGTTTCTATCGTTTAAAAATGGATAGGGAATGTCCGGCTCATTTTCTGTCCATTTTTGCGACCAAATGCATAAAATCTGTGACCGCAGTCTGAACAATAGTAGGGAAAAATCCAAAAAATAGAAATGTAATTGTCCCAAAAGCGGCGTCTAACTCGATAGATATATTCCCCTTCGCATTGCGAGCACTTAAGACGGTTAGCCATATTGCTTTCTGTATAAATCGGAATTGTGAGAAGAAATCAAGTAACGCTCATTATTCCAACCACTTCAATGGAAAGAAACCAGAAAATGCCGTTGCTTTTGCCATAATTTCGGCGTATCCCTACCCAGATATATAAGAAGCCCCGATCGCGCCGCAATATTTAAAGAACTTGCGATCCTGAAATTTGGGCATCATCGAGTATCCTGAGTGTTAAATCGCGATCGCCGTATCCCCAGACACTTCATCGGTTGCATTATTTCACTAGCTCGTTTATAGTCTAATCATTCAATAAAATCGAACTATTGAATAAAGCTAGTAGGAATAAAAACTCATGCCACACTTATTTGAACCCTATCAACTTAAAGACATTACCCTGCGCAACCGTATTGGGGTTTCCCCAATGTGTCAGTACAGTTCTCAAGAGGGAATGGCAAATGATTGGCATCTCGTTCACCTAGGGGCGAGGGCATCAGGCGGCGCAGGACTGGTAATTGCGGAAGCTACAGCGGTAGAACCACGCGGACGGATCACGCCAGGAGATGCAGGCATTTGGTCAGATCGCCATATTGAGCCTTTACAACGCATTAATCAGTTTTTAAAATCTCAGGGTGCGATCGCGGGTATTCAAATTGCCCATGCTGGTCGCAAAGCCAGTGCCCAACGCCCTTGGGAGGGAGATAGCTCGCTCGCAGATCGAGAAGGTGGCTGGGAAACTCTAGCACCGAGTCCGATCGCTTTTGGCGATAAACTGTGGCGAGTTCCTAAGGAAATGACCCTTGAGGATATTCAAACAGTCAAAGATGCCTTTCGGGCAGCGGCGATTCGGAGTTTAGCAGCAGGCTATGAATGGCTAGAACTCCATTTTGCTCACGGCTATTTGGCACATAGCTTCTATTCCCCACTTACAAATCAACGTACTGATGCCTATGGTGGCAGTTTTGAGAACCGCATTCGCTTTGCCTTAGAGACAACGCGCTCAGTCAGAGAAGTATGGCCCGAACGGCTTCCTTTAGCGGCACGTTTGTCTTGTTCTGATTGGGTAGAGGGGGGCTGGACGATTGAAGATTCGGTGGAACTCTCGAAGCATCTCAAAGCTGAAGGCGTAGATTTGATCGACTGTAGTTCTGGGTTCAATTCATCTGACTATAAGCAATACCCATTTGGTGCGAGCTGGCAGATTCCTCTTTCAGAAAGAATTCGCAAGGAAGCTGGAATTGCCACAGCAGGGGTAGGTTATATCACAAATGCCATGCAGGCAGATGAAATCATTCGCAATCATCGTGCCGATATTATTCTTTTGGCGAGAGAATTTCTGCGAGATCCTTACTGGCCTTATCGCGCTGCCCAAGAACTCCATAAAAAGGATGTCAATACACTGCCCATACAATATGCTTCTATGATTTAAAGACATCAGGTTAAGTACCAGAACACTGCTTCTTAACCTTCGCTATTTTGTGGGTTGGCAATCACCTAGATTCTCAAGAACTGTAAGGATTGTTTGAATCCGTTCCTCCAAGTCAGTTACCTGGCGTTCTAGGCAGTAAAACGGACAGGTAAGGCGCAGATCGCTGCATAATCCCAACACCAAGGTATGAATGTGTTCGATGTAGGCTTGGTTGAGCGCGGCTTTCCCTACCTCATATACGAGCGGAATCCCAGGTTGTACGACGAACAATTGTGAAAAGAACTGATTAGCACTGACAAAACATCGCTGCATGTAGGCTTCTAGCTCGACAAAATTTACTTCTGTGGTTCCCTGAATGTCGGCTAGGGTGTATGCCATCATGTCAATCGGCGTGCGATCGGTAATGAATGGGTTTGGCTCTGCTTGCCATACTTGTTCTGCGGCGAGTAAAACCTGATGCTGTACGCGCAACCGCGTAGGAAAATCCATAGGCTTGGCTGGATCTAGCCCCATTTGTTGGAAAACCTGACTGGTGGTCGTGCCCACAAATGGTTTATCGATGCGATCTGCGATCGCCTTGGCTAAGGTTGACTTTCCCGTGCGATGACCGCCACATAACCCAATATTCATGAAATGTATAATACCATTCATACTTGACTTTACGACAGAATGGAATTCGAGTTCCATGTGCCGTAAAGTCTTTCAAGACAATCGCTACTGGACTGACTGGTATTCAGATCTTGGGTAGTTACGCCAAGCACAGCTTTAAGAATGATACTGAAGCGGCGCTACTCAAGAGCATCAGCAACAAGAGAGGCTTGCCGTTTATCTGCGATCGATCGGTGTGAATCCTGATGATGTTCAGTTTGGGCTGATGATCGCATGGATGTCATCTTTGTCGAATCTACCCGTACCAACATTGTTAGAGTGTACTTGTCTATTATTTGTGAGAATCATCTAAAATAGATCGTATCAAAGAAGCTAATCAACTTGATATGAAACTATTGCATTTAGTATCGCTGTTTGGAGGTATTGGGTTCACTGTTGCTGGATGTGGCACAAACCCAACAAACTTGGCTCAGATACCTTCCCCTGCTTTGGCAACTCAAGAGCGGTCAATGACAATAGCGCAGAGTACGCAGCCTGTAAAGACTGACGAGCAGAAGCCAGCGTTGAAAGTGGGAGATATCAGCGAACTGAAAGACGATAAAACTTGTGATGATGTTGGTGAAACCATCGTCTATGCCGATACTCAAAACTATAAAGTTAGTGTCTGTGCTGACAAGAACAACAGACAGGTTCCTGCATTTATCAAAATAGCAAAGAAGGATGGTAGTTTAAAAATTGAGGGAAAAGCCCAGTTGGGTTGGAGAGAAGATTCGTTTGTAGGAATGGATGAGAAATATGGCTACCGATTGCGAATGCCGTCTTCTAGTGAATTCAACTTGTCAATATTATCAGGAAAAGAATTTACTCCAGTAGTGTTGAAAGAGGGTATTCAGAATTACTACGCAATAAATCGATTTAAACAAATAAATAGAGCAGATGAACTGACGCGCAGAGTAGATTCAAAATTGTCAGATGAATCAAAAAGGGAAGAATTTATTAATTATATCTTTGAAAACAAAGATAAACTCGGTGCTTGTAAGTCAATAGATGCCAGAAAGGATACAGCCTACTTTTCTTCTAGATTATGGAAAATTGATAATAAGAAATACTTTTTAGAGCTAGCTTGCCGGCCAGGAGCATATGCCCTTGCACTGAATTTCTTTCTGATCGCCGAATCAGATCATGTATATAATTACAAATTGCTGAATATTCCCAAAATTGCTCGTTATAAAAGTGGAAAGCCAATTATAGGAGAAAATGGTTATGTTGCTTTGACAGATATCCAAAGTACTGTCACCCCTGCTATGGAGCATCTCTTTAAGTCAGCAGAAAGGACTTTGAGTATTTATATGGGAAAAGGTTCTTGTGGAACTATATCTACCTATAAAATTGGTGGTGATAAACTTGATCTAATTAGGCATAGAGAAGGTGGATTAAAAGAATGTGATGATTTTCGCTATGCTGTCGATCCAATCTTATTTCCTAACATTCCACTAGAACCAGCTAAGTAATACTTAGGACATTTACTGCATTTGTAAAATACTCTATCCTTCTTGGGAGGTGAGCAGCATTTGGTATCGGGTCATTGGGATCACGACTATCTCCACGAACTATTCGGGAGATTTTCTCAACCGTAACTGCATTTGGTGGATCGTTTTGCGCGATCGCATTTAAATCTTCACTCCCCCCCTTGCCAAATACGGACCAAAACCACATTGCGCTCATAATATTTAATGCAAGGTTACTTGCTACAATATCTTTCCTTTTTGACAAACCTGAAATTCCAACATATTCACCAAATCTCTCAAGATTTTCATCTAAAGTTAGCTGTAAAAGACCTCGCCCTGGACCTGAGATCTCAAAAAAATTCTGAAAACTTCCAGTTTCAGCTAACGATTGAGCAATAAATTGTCCCTTAGTTCTAGGGGTAGTTATATCGTACAAGTACATATAGAGATCTAATCCATTATTAAGAAGTTTCTGAGCATTACTTTGATCTAGGGAAGGAAGTACTTCACCGCCTGGAGCATCTTTTGCAATATCTATTAACTGTTGCAATGTAAATCCTGGGGTTCCTTCTGCAATAAAAGCAGCCGTGCGAGCAGTTAGGGTAATGGTGTCAAATACGTAGCCAATAAAAATATCAAAATCTTTGATATTTTCTACAGGGATTAGAGGATTTGCTGACGCTAAAATTTCTGGAGCAATGATTTTGATATTGTCAAACGTGTACCTTCCTGAAATTGTATGAACTGAACCCGACTTTGTCACAAGCCCTAAAACGCCATCTGACACGCCAGCAAAGGTTCCATTTACACTTGCATCTCCAATAATAAAGGGTGATAGTGAAAGTGTGTTCGTTATTCCAGAGCTATGCAGAATCGTGACAGTCCCACCCTTCGCAGCAGAAGCGTCGTCTACTGAGTCAGTATAGAGACTATAGTCCTTACCATTAACCGAGAAAGCACTTGTCACCCTAACTGTCTTACTAGCATCTAATCTGATATCTCCACCTCTACCGCCGATACTATCCGCACGTACCGAATCAACGACAATATTTCCACCTGAACCAATATACTTTAGTTTGGACTAATCGGCAGCAAGGCAAGAGCAACAGAAAGGCACGAGAAAATAGAGCAAGAAATTGCAAAGGCTAAGTCAAGCTCAAACATGAAAAGAGAATTAGAAGCTAAATGGC
>NZ_CBDDRA010000023.1:0-74423 GCF_965232925.1 Tumidithrix helvetica PCC 7403 | reverse complement strand
TACAGGCTTCTAGTCTTTCTTTGTCTTCTGGACTCATTGTTTTATAGGGCTTAACTTTGATCTATTATCCCACTCTGCTTTGCTAAGTATTTCTACTTATTACCTAATTGAGATGCTCCCAGTTGTATATGGTCATAGTGAAGTACAAAAGAAAGAATATAGAAACGTCCCTTCTTTTTGGGGTACTCAGAAAGAAGAGTATATAACAACAGAAATTAAAAGGCACTACCAAATTAGAAAAGCTTCTGAATTTACTAGTAAATATAGTCGGGACTATTGTGAGATTGGAGGTACAAGAGCAGTTGATAGCGGTTTTGTTAGACCTTTTGTACTTAATGAATCTTGGCTAATTTCAAAAACTGGCTATTCGTCTTTTGACTTTACAGATTGTTACTTTGTTGGACTTCAGAAGGAATTACATTATTTTATAGCTGTAAATAATGATGAAGGTAATCATTGTATAAAATATTTAAAATCTACGAAAGAAGTATCTAGGGAAGAATTATCTAAAGAGTTGTCTATTGATACAGGAAAAATAGGAACTTATTTATGTTCTTTTTGTTATTCAGACTTCTGTCTAGTAGGTACTTTTTGCTTAAAAAAATCTACTGATTATGATAGTGATTACAGTCCATCTAGAACAGATGTAATTCTGCAATCTGAGAAAACTGTCAATCTTGATAAGAGTGAAATAGAAAGAGCTCTAAGTGCCATTTGGATGAAATCTCAACAGAAAAAATACTGATTATGAGGATGAGCTTAAACACTAAAAATTTCTTGTATATTGACATAACTCTCTGGTATTTTCAGTATTTCGACTTATCAGATTCGCCTGTGTAATTGTCAACTGCTCATCGTATTGTAGGCACAAGACTAGGCGGAGATAACCTCTAAAGCCAACGATCGCAACGCTAGGCTAAGATTAAAAGAGCAAGCGGAGTCTAATAAAGAATCAATGATGCATGGCGTTGTTAGTCCAAGTCGTGAAGCATTGCTTCCTCTTGTAGTTGGGAATGCAAACGTTCAACGGCAGGTTATTGAAGATGGCTCTGTTAGGATCGAAGCATTGTGAGATGAACGGGATAGCTATGGGGAAGATCGACCCAAAATATTTTGACGAGAGGCAAGACGAGCTTTGCCAGAGGCAGCCCATTCTTGTAGGAGTTGAATTTCGGACTGAGCGGTTTGAGCGAGAGGTACGATTTGACTCGCCGCTTCTAGAATATCTTCGGTGGTAAAGTCGCGATTTTGGCTAAAGCCCAAGTGCATGGCTTCAATAATCGACTGCTCGATCTCCGCACCCGAAAAATCAGGAGTTTCGTAGGCGAGGCGATCGCAATCGTAGGCACGCAAATTATGCGGACGATATTTACTTAGATGCACGGTAAAAATTTGCAGACGCTCGGCTTGGCTGGGTAGCCCCACAAAAAACACCTCATCAAACCGCCCTTTTCTCAAGAGTTCGGGGGGCAGGGTGCGAATGTTGTTGGCAGTCGCAACAATAAATACAGGCGAAGTTTTTTCTGCCATCCAAGTTAAAAACGTGCCAAACACTCGATTGGTCGTGCCTGAGTCGCCGCGTCCGTCCAGACCCGCAAATGCCTTGTCAATTTCATCGATCCATAAAACGCAGGGAGCAAGGGCTTCAGCGAGTTGAATCATCTGGCGCGTGCGGGATTCGCTTTCTCCGACCAAACCAGCAAACAAACGACCAACATCAAGACGGAGTAATGGTAGATGCCAATGGTGGGAAATTGCCTTTGCCGTAAGCGATTTGCCCGTTCCTTGAATTCCTGCTAACAATAACCCCCTTGGGTGCGGTAGCCCATACTTTCTCGCCCGTTCTGAAAATCCGCCACCCCGCCGTAACAGCCATTCTTTGAGGTTGTCCAGTCCGCCAATGTCGGTAATCTCGATCGTAGAGGGATAAAACTCTAAGATTTGAGTCTGACGAATGCTTTGGCGTTTTTCTTCGAGGATGCGCTCGACATCTTCGGGTTGAATTTGACCGTTGGCAGCGATCGCTTTTGCCAGTACCCGCCGAATTCTCTCTAAAGACAGACCTTGCCCCGATCGCACTAGTTCATCTAAAGCTTGGGCATCTAGCTTGTCCCCCGTTGTCGTGGCAAGTTGCTCGATCTCCCGCTTGATTTCGCTCGGTTGGGGCAGGGGAAACTCTAAAATCGCAAATAATTCACTCAGGTGATCGGGAATATTAATTTGGGAGGCAAGCAAAATTAGATTCTGAGGCTCGCGATTTAACTTTCTTGCCAAGTTTCTGAGTTTGCGCGCGATCGCGATGTCATCTAAAAAGCGATCGAAATCCCGCAATACAAATACTGCACCTTTAGGAATTTTCTCGACAAACTCCAAAGCTTGCAGGGGGTTGCGTTTACCCATACCAGCATCCGTAGGATTTGACTGGTAGCCATCGACAAAATCCCAAATAAACACGCTACGCCCTAGGGATTTTGCCACATCTGTTATAACTGCTTCAGCCCGTTCCTCTTCGTGAGAGGGTATATAAATAAGAGGATAACGAGCGCGGAGCGTTAGACTTAACTCTGCTTCAAAGCTCATGATAAGGAAATTAATGGTTTGGGTACTATTGTGCTGTCACAAAAAAGGTTAAAAGTTCGGGGGAATTGCCTCAAGATCGTACGACCCGTGACAATGCAAGCAAAAATGTAAAAAGACAGTACAAATAACTTATACCAAGTTAGGTATGAGGTGAGGGCAATATATGAAAGCAGTACGGTTAAATTTAGAAGACAGACAGTCGTGGCAAAAGTTACAGCACGTTCTTACTAGCTTCGTGTCAGACTACATTGACTTAGTCGCACCCGAACAAACAGAGTTTAAGTTTGAGCAGCAAGTTTTATCCCTTGCCTTTACTTTAATTTCCTCTCGTTCGGACTCTGATAGAGCCAACTACTTCACCCAAAACCTAGAGAGATTTCTAAGTCGCCTGCAACTCCTCGGTGTCAGACGCATAGAATTTGAGTTTTACAGTGTCGGTGCTGACTCCCCTGCAATGACTCATGGGTTTGATATTGAATTTGTCCCAGCACCCACACCTCAGACAACGATACAGAGCGTTTCTCGCAGTGCGATCGTTCGTAGCAACAAAAATCAAGCACTGGTTCAGACTGGCAGACCAGGAGCCAATCGTGCCAGAGGTGGCAATATCGTTCGCCGCCTCCAAGGATGGTTGACGGATCCCAAACTCTGGCAAAATCTGCAAACAGGTAGCAGATTGGTCGTTCGAGATCCTAAAACCTTTTTAGAAGCAACAAAGAGTGCTGCCCTTGCCAACTTTAATACTGCGATTAATTGGGTTGATACCTTCCCTTGGGAAGAGTGGACGCAATCTAAGGTGCAATGGCAAAAACGCCGCCACAGACGCAATTTACTCAAAGCTTTGGTGGAAGACTTTGTCCTCGTTGGACTCCTACTTGTTGCCTTGTACTTTGCCACTGACTTTCTTTCGGGTCCTTCGGTTAATTTGGCTGCGTTACCCCCTCAGCATTATGACAACAGCTTCGATCCGACTAAATATCGTTGTGGTAACCCAGGAGTATCGCTCAAAAATTATGTCTGCTTGCAAAAAGATATGTCTTATCCGCAAGTTGCCAGCATTCTTGGTGGTGAGGGCAAGTCGTTGGGAATCGATCGCAAGTTCGGCGATCGGGCTGTGATTATCAGTTGGACAAGTGGGGACATGAGTATGAATGCCACTTTTGTGGAAGACAAGCTTGTATCTAGAGCCTATCGCAAACTCACCGCCAGTAGATAGTCAAAGTTTAAAAGCAATCTTCAAAATTTATGGCGACGTACAAAGTACGTCGCCATAAATTTTGGTTCTAAAGCGATTAGCCTCTAATAAGCATCCTGTAACTCATAAAAGTCTGGTGTTACATAGTCCTTACGCATGGGATAGCCGATCCAGTCCTCGGGCATCAAGATCCGCTTGAGATTGGGATGTCCGTCGTAGACAATGCCATACATATCGTAGGTTTCTCGCTCTTGCCAATCTGCGGTTTTCCAAATCCAAAACACAGAAGGACAATGGGGATCGGTGCGAGGCAAAAATACCTTCAGCCGCACTTCTTCGGGTTTGTCTGTACTATCGGTCAGCTTTGCTAAGTGATAGACACTGACCAACTCTTCGCCTGCGCCGGCATCGTAACCGCACTGACACATGAGGTAGTTAAACCCGTAAGCATATAGAGCAGTGGCGAAGGGTAAAAGGTACTCGCGATCGACCTTGAGAACAGGCGTACCTTGATGATCTAAGCCTAAAAGCTCATGTTCAAAGCCGTTCGTAGTCAGCCATGTTGACACTTCGGGAGTGGTTGTAATTGCTGCTGTTTGCTCTTGAGCTTGATTTTCTTCAGAACTTGCAGATTTATCGGTTGCCAAGGAATTCTGCCTCCTTTTGAGAAATTTGTAGAGCAGGGAGAGGAATGCCAGACTCAACCAATGCCTTAGGCGGAGCCATTCGAGTCGGTAACTCTAGGTACTGCCCCGTCAGGATCGGATCGACAACTTTCATTTCATGTTTGACGGTGTGAAAACGATGGGTTTGAGTAATTCCCGCTCTTTCGCCAAAGCCTTCGGCTCCGATTTTCTTTCTGAGCTTGATGATCGCATCCATAATTGCTTCGGGACGAGGAGGGCAGCCAGGAATGTAAACATCAACGGGGATGAGTTTATCAACCCCACGCACGGTCGTATAAGAGTCTGTACTAAACATGCCTCCTGTAATCGTGCAAGCACCCATAGCAATTACATACTTGGGTTCTGCCATTTGCTCGTAAAGGCGCACAAGGGCAGGAGCCATTTTCATGGTGACTGTGCCTGCGGTGATGATCAGGTCTGCTTGACGAGGACTAGAACGGGGTAGCAAACCAAAGCGATCAAAGTCAAAGCGAGAGCCAATCATGGCGGCAAATTCGATAAAGCAGCAGCTCGTGCCGTATAGCATCGGCCACAGGCTCGACATTCTTGCCCAGTTGTAAATATCATTGAGGGTTGTCAAAACCACGTTGTTCGACAAGTCTTGCGTGACTTGAGGTCGATCGATCGGGTTAATCAAACGCTGTGTTTGTTCTTCGATGCTGAAATCCAAAGCGACATTTTCGGGTTTCATGACCATTCCAAAGCTCCTTTTCTCCACGCGTAAACCAGCCCTAAAATTAGGATGGCGATAAATATGAGTGCTTCTATAAAAGCGAGTAGCCCAAGTTTGCTAAATGCCACTGCCCAAGGATATAAAAATACGGTTTCTACATCAAAAATGACAAAAGCGAGCGCAAACATGTAATACCGAATGTTAAATTGAATCCAAGCACCACCAACTGGTTCGCAGCCAGATTCGTAGGTTGTACGACCCGCTGGGCCTGTTTCGGCTGGGCTCAGAAACTTGGAAAGCACAAGTCCAGAAATGGGGACTAGGATGCAGACAATAGTAAATACCAATAGGTACTCGTAACCGCTTAAAACCAAGATTTGCTACCTCCTAGATCTTGCCTAACTGCCTAAATTATAGTTGTGTCTGGGGGGTGAGCGATCGCTTAGCGTGAAAATTTGTTGCGAACTTAAAATTTTTCTATAGCCCCACTTGTATACTGAAACTTATTGAAAAGCTTTACAGTTCAAGCGTTAGCACTTGCAGTATCTATTAATACTTGCTTACTACTTACTGTATTTAACTTCTTAAACCTATATCAAACAAATACTTATAGTAATTTTTAGGAGGCAACGTTGAGTCAAGGTTTGGCTACACAATTGCGCGAGGGTACAAAAAAATCCCACTCTGCCGCAGAAAGTACTGATTTTATCAAGGGTTTCTTAAAAGGGGTCGTAGATAAAACATCCTATAGTAAGCTAGCTGCTAATTTGTACTTTGTTTACGCTGCTCTAGAAGCAGAATTCACTCGTCATCAGCAGCATCCAGTTGTGGGTAAACTCTATTACCCCGAACTTTGGAGAGAGCAAAGCTTAGAGCAAGATTTAGCCTACTATTTTGGGGCAAACTGGCGCGATCGCGTTCAGCCTTCTCCTGCTTGCCAAAATTACGTGCAGCGCATTAAAGAAATTTCGGATAAAGAACCCGAACTGCTGGCAGCTCATGCCTATACCCGTTATATGGGCGATCTTTCTGGAGGTCAAATCCTCAAGAATATTGCCAAGAAAGCAATGGGCTTGCAAGGGAATGATGGTACGGCTTTCTATGAGTTTGACGCGATTCGCAATCATGGGGAGTTTAAAAAGCGTTATCGGGCTTCGCTAGACACGCTACCTGTTGACCAAGCAACTGCCGATCGCATTGTTGATGAAGCCAATCATGCCTTTCATCAAAATATGGATATGTTCCGCGAGTTGCAAGGCAACTGGTTTGTAGCCTTGTTGCGGTTCCTATGGAATTCCCTTTGGAGTTTCTTAACGAGCCGTCTGTCTCCTACTCAAGCAGAAACGTCAGAAACACCTTCTAGCTCAAATGCAGCGCAGTCTGTTTCCTCTGCTCAAGTAGTTACTCCTGTTGCAACCCAAGCAACCTCGCAGTAACTGTAGCTTAGTTGTAGGTTTTTAATTAACTTAAATCAAAAAGGGTGAGAGAATCTCACCCTTTTTGATTGGATTCCATAGCTATCTTGCTTCCAATTCAGAAAATCTGCGATCGTAATTTACTCAATTCAGTATGGTTCTTTTTTATTCTCTCTTGAGAGAGGTTCCACCACTATTTTGTATTGTTTTTACTCAATTCCATTGATAGCACCAAGTTCTTCTGGCAACACTATAGGAATCTCCTAACTGACAAATCCCAAAGCATCACGAGTAACTATTGCATCTACACCATGCACGACCCCGCCAATTCCATTGTCACTTGATAAACAACATTGAGATCGGAAATACCTTCGGAATAACTACTTTAGATCGGCAGAAAATCATTTGAGCGCCCTCGGCTTCTGATAGTCAAATACACCACACCAACCTACTTCAGGAACAAGTTTTGGTAAAGGTGGTTCGGTTGTCAAAGGTGTTAGTCGAATAATGTATCCAATTCCATCTTCTAGATCGTACTGATTGCGATGGAACCAATCCTGAATGCTCGGCTCTTGTTCTTCTAAACGATCTTCTATATAGTTTCGAGCGCTCGAACTTGGCAAATAGGCATAGATCTCCACCTGATACTCGTCTGGAGGTACGTCGATCGCTTGGAAAACCACATAATTGGGATTGGGAGGATTGCCAGAAATAGCTTCGGCAATCATATCTTCATGACCGCCACCACATAGGAGCACGAGTTTGCCGCAGGGAATGTTCAGTTTCGCCACAAGCTTGCCAACCCACCCACTCGCTTCCTCTTCAGTCAGATCGCCTATTACAAAGAGAGTCCCGCGATCGATCTCGCAGTCTGCTTCAAAAAACAAGGGGATACACACTCCCTGCTTCAAGAGTTCTTCAACCTGAGCTTCATTTCCATCTCCCAAACTAGTGGAGATTTCCGAAGGGGTAAAATTGCCGCCCCCCAAACTAGTGGAAGTGAGTACATAGTATCCTCCATCGCAAAAGAACTCTGGAGATATCGGGATACGGATACTTGGTTCGATAGATTTGGACATGGCTTAAATCTGGCTGACCCCAGTTGCATTTATGTCTAAATTTGCTGTTGCACCCATTGTCGAAACTCTCGTCTAATGGCACTCATTGGTGAGTTCTTGCTATTCTCTAAAAACAGCGAAACACCTTCAACTACAGATATAGAGGGAAAGCTACGACTTGTTGAAGCGCTGACATATTTCCCACCATTCAACAGATTAATCTCTAGCTTACCATCCTTCAATCGCCAGATTTCGGGGACGCCTAAAGCTTCATAGGCACTCACTTGCGTATTGGAAGTTAAATCCACTTCGATCGCTAAATCGGGAACGGGATCGATCGCTAGATCGAGTCGTTTTTTGCCAATCATTGCTTTATAGTTCTGGATATAGAAACAATCGTCAGGTTCAATTCCTGCCTTCATATTTTGGTTCTTAAAGGTAGAAGAGCCTAAAGATTCCCACTCTAGACCTAATTCATCCAATAAAACTACCAATAAATGCGAAATCAAAACCTTAGTACGTTCATGCTCTGGCAAGGGCATCCGAATTTCTAACACTTCTTTGTAATAGGCAATGTGTGAATGGCGATGTTCGCCTAAATCTTCTAAAATTGTCTCAAATTCTTGCCAGCTAATACGATCGAGCGCAACTCGTTGCCCTTGCTCTAGCTGAATTTGAGCGATTGCGATTTTTACAGGCACAAAAGAAACCTCCAAATCATTGACTGCTTCTGCCAGATATTATGAATTATGACAGATCAGGCGATTAGGGGCTTAAACCCATGCTTGATCGAAACCCGCCCGATCTTTTCCATGTTCTCGACGGTGATTTGATTGCGTCCCCAAGAGAAATTGGTATGCCAACCCTCAAACTCTAAGAGCATAGATTCGGCGAAGCAGGCAAACAATTGGCGCGCTGGCGTGCTCATATTCACAATTTTCATAATCTTCCAGTCAATATCGAGACTATGCTCGACAATGCCGCCATCGATCACATAAACCTCTGGCTGCTGGATCTGGGTTGACATATTTTTGGGATAGCCCCCATCAATCAAAATACAAGGACGTTTCAAGGTGGCTGGATCGATTTCCATCCCTTTAGGCATACTTGCAACCCAAACGACAATATCGGCAAGGGGTAATGCTTGCTCGATGCCCATGATTTTGCCGCGACCTAGTTGTGCTTGCAATTCCACCAAGCGATCTTGATTTCTCGCCACTAAAATCAAATCTTTAATCTCTGTGCGGGTATCTAGCCAGCGACAGACGGCACTACCAATATCTCCTGTGGCACCACAAACAGCGATTGTGGCTGTTGACAAGTCAATCCCATACTTGCGACTGGCTTCTTCGACTTGACGGCAAATAATGTAGGCAGTGTGGGTATTGCCCGTCGTAAAGCGTTCGATTTCCAGTTGAATATTACGAACCTGCCGCATTTGGCTGAGATTGAAGGTCTCAAAAATGATCGATGAGAAACCTCCCAAGGCCGTGATATCAATGCCATATTTTTGGGCGTGAGCCATGGCATTCAAAATTTTGCGCACGGCAGTTTTGCCGCGATTACCCGCCAGCATTTCAGGCAAAAAGCAAGATTCGACATATCGACCTTCAATTTGCTGACCAGTAATGCTGGTAACTTTGATGTTATCGACAATCTGAGGCGGTGCACTGCACCAAAACTCTAAATCTTGTTCAGCGTATTCTTCAAAACCTAAGTCTTTTGCCACAGCTTGAGCGTGAGCTAGACTTGTAAGATGCCCTATCAAACCAAACATTTGTCAAAAATTAAAGCAACAGCTAAAAAAAATTATGCAGGAATCAAACCCATTGCAGACATTTTCATGATTTCGCGGGTATTAAAACCAATATTACCGAGACTCTCCCCATACTGAATCATGAAGTCTTCTACCAAGGCTTCTTTCTCCATGCCCAAAACCTTAGCATCTTTAGCTACTTGATTGAGCATCTTCCACACCAAGGGTAGATTTTGGCGATTGGCTATTTCTAGCTCTGCTTTTGAGGTCGCAAAATTTGCCTTCAGCCATTCTTCGCCAAAGTTAAGATGTAGATATTCATCTTTGATCACGCCTTCGGTAATTTTGCGTGCAAAGGGGTCAGCAACGGGGATATAGATGTTGTAGGCAGCGATCGCAAAGCACTCAATAATCAAAGACTGGATTAGCAGACAGGTCACTAAGCCGCCTTCTAGAATAGCTTTCTGAAAATTGCCATGGAGAGAGGCAAAAAACAGTTTGGCAAACTCCATATCAGGAACTACATTCAGGTTTTTACCACAGGCGATAAATCCTTTCTTGTGGCGATCTTCCATTTTTGCCAACTTTGTCAAATTTTCTTTTTGATCGGGTAAAAGTTCGCCTAGTTGCAAGTAATTGTTATAGGCTTCTTGTTCGCCCTCAATTACGATCGCGTTGATCCGACTATAGGCATCTCGATAGGCTTCAGTTTGAAAATCAATTACTGCGGTCATTTCTAGCTGCTGACCCATCTTAAATTGCCCCATAGTTTTTTAAAATTCAAAAATTCAACAAAAGTTAACCTTTAATTATTTTATGTCATTGCTGCTTGCATAAAGACAGTATTTTCTGTATAGGCTGCTAGCAAAGTTTTAACGAACTAAAGTATGACTCCTCCTAATCATAGATTATCGCCAATAAAATAGAAATCGTGTAGATATCATCATTATCCTCTCCCACTCATAACATCACGCTTCAAATCATTGCTTGGTATCACGCCCCTGTAATGGAAAGATTAATGAGGAGGCGATCTCTGATAGTAGGTTGACACCTAAGAATTTCACATAAACCATTACCTCAAGAATTTCATGTAATAGTTAATACCAAGTTCTCTTGAAATTGCGACAGATCGGGTTTTGTGTTCCGCGCGGAGCGCGGTCTTTTCAAAAAGTGATGCAACGCATCACTTTTTGAAAATGGTATAACATAAAAATTCCCGAATAAGGGATCTGCCTGACAAATACTAGTGCTAAAAAAAGGGAAGTAATCTTCTTTTTGATGGTTTATAGAAAGCTCCTAGAGAGTGGAAGTTCTCTAACATTCATCGGGATCTGACGCATACACAAGTTTAAAGCCTTAGTTATCCAAAGCGATGGGGAGATAATTGTGATACGATCGCATCGCTTGCAAAAACTGATGATTGAGAGAACTCTCGCGCAAATTTCAAGGCTAAAGGAGGTACATACACCAGAGGACTTGTAAAACCAGAAAAAAGATAAATCTGTTCTAAGTCAGGTAAAGCGCCAACCAAGGGCAAACCATCATGGCTAAAAGCCACAAGGCAGTGATACCACGTTCCCTTTAAATCGGCAAGTTTTGGTAAGACCTGCCTAACTTTTGCCCGAATTTCGTTCTCACTTTGAGTTGCATTGGGCAACACGTTCGGATCGGTGAGAACGCGACTCAGTTGCCCGAGTTTCATCGTGCGATCGCAAAATTGAATTGCCCCCACATCCACAGACGGAGGTAGTAATTCATGCCCTGATTCATCCCAAAGCGGATCGATATTGGTTTTGCTAGCATCTGCTTCGAGTTGACAGCGTTTGGTATCGGCGGGCATCACCATTGTCCGCATCTCAAGTTCGGTGGGTTCCGTTTCGATCAGCTCTGCATGGGTAAAGTAGATTCGAGAAGAGATACCTGAAGCTTTGAGCAGCGATCGCGATAATCCCCCCGCGCAAACCACAGTATTTGCACCACGGTATGCTTGCTGTTGGGTGGTAACGCCTACAATCTTATTGCCGACTTGGTCGAGCTTTACAACGGACTCGTAAGCAATCTCTCCCCCTAGTCGTACCAAGGCGTTTAAATAGGCTGCAACCAATAGCGGTGGTTTAATGTGGGCATGACGAAATTGAATTGCTCCAGCGATCGCCTCTGGATTGAGTAAAGGCTCTGCCTGACAGGCATCCTCAACGCCGAGAAATTCTGGCGCAATATAACAATTGGCATACTGGGCAATAACCTCATCTGGATTTTGTTCGGCATCAATCGTTAGCAATAAATCTAGTTCGCGAAACTCTGTGTCCGCATCGAGTTCTTGCGGCAATTGCCGATGTCGTGCGATTCCTTCTTGGCAAAGCTGACGAGTTACTTCGCTCGTGCCCGACCAGTAGGAAATCCCCCCATAACCAAAGCGCGTCGCTCCACTGAGAATCGGATTTTGCTCGATTAAGAGAACGGAAAAACCAACTTGCGCTAACTCATAACTAAGCGCAGCACCTGTAATACCGCCACCAATTACGATCCAGTCGTAGAGTTTATTCATTGGGATTTTGTTGTCAAGTCGTCAGTTTTCAGTTTTCGGTTGTCTGAGATTGAAAGCTAAAAGCTAATTGCTAAAAGCTAACTACTGTTCGCCATTCATGGAGGCTTTTGCTAACTTAACCGCAGTCAGGAAACAGAAAACTGTGCTTGGTAAACTAGCAACGAGGATCGACCATGTTGCCAGACTGCCCCATTGCGGTTCGCCCGAAGAAAGCTCAAAAATACAGCCGACAAAAGCGATCGCTGTAACGATAGAAACCCCTAGAAGTAGCTGCGATTTGGCGTACATAAAGTGAAGTATATATAAGAGTTTGTCTATCTATTATTAGCAGAAAACCTTTGAGAAAAGAAAAAAGAAATGGACAAGGAGCATCACCCCCTTATCCAATTTCATTTATTTAGATGTAACTTTAGATTTCCAAGGTTTAATTTGGTAATGGGAAATCATAGGTTCGGGAGTTCTTTTTTAGACTTTTGATAGATATTGCTACCTGTGTCAGCCACAAAGTGACAAGAGTCATGGGAATCTAAAAATGCCCGCCAAATCGGAACCTTAGATTCGCGGTAGTAAGAACCCAGCACGGGCTTTAGGGCAGCCGTTGCAGTCTTTAAATGGTAATGAGGCATTCCAATAAAGATATGGTGGGCTACATGCGTACCAATATTGTGATGAATGTCATCGATAAAGCCATAGCTCCGATCGATCGTGGATAGCGCTCCCTTGAGGAAGTACCAATCTTTGCCGCGATACCAAGGAATATCAGATTCTGTATGGTGTAAATAGGTTACGAGGTCTAACCACATCACAAAGATGACATAAGGAACGATGTAGAACTTCAGCAAAAACACAAAGCCAAAGGCAAACCCGATATATCCTAAAAAGCCAACCATCAATACCCAGAGGGTAGTACTCGTAATAATGTCCGATTTCTCAGAAGGACGGAACAGTGGGCTATTGGGAGAGAAGTGAGAACCTTGTTCCCGATCGGGCGATCGCCCAAACAAATAAAGAGGGTAAAGAAACAGAATAGACTCGAAACGCAGGAATTTCTCTAGCCATGTCATGCTGCGATATTTGCTCTCTGTCACAGGATACCAACTCTCATCGGTATCGATATTCCCAGTGTTTTGGTGGTGGGTGCGATGGCTAATGCGCCAGCCATGATAGGGAACGAGAATGAGCGTGTGGGAGATGTGACCAATGAGATTGTTGAGCCACTTTAGTTTAGAAAAAGAACCATGTCCGCAGTCATGACCGACGACAAACAGCGCCCAAAACATGGTGCCAGCACTCGCCCAAAAAATGGGGTAAACCCACCAAGCATCAATCGTGTAAGCTGCGACATACAATGCTGCTACCACAAACATATCCCAAAAAAAATAGGCGAGCGATCGCCCAGTTGAGGGAATAAAGCATTCAGGTGGAATAGCCGCTTTGAGATCTTGAAAAGTAAATGGGAGTTCGGTTTGCTTTGTAGAAGATTCGTCTTCAAGCGGATTGTCTAGGTTTATCGGTTGTTTTGTAAGTTGAAGTTGCACGTAAGTTCTAGATTGATTAGTAATAAACTCAAGTAACTAGCCCATCTTAAAGCTTTTTAATAGTTTTTAACAATTCTATGAGTCAGATTACCTATATTCATTGCTTAATTCTCAATAGCCTCGCCCTATAACCCTTATTTTTCATGCCTATTCGCAATAGCGAGAATCTTTTGCCCCGATCGCTAAGTTGTACGGTCGCAGCGATCGCAGTTTGCAAAGCTTATAATTCCTCGGGTAAATACAAGTATTATCTTCACCTAGATTGCTCACAGGCACAGATCTCTGGGCTAGGTTGTACGATCGCGAAACTCAAGCTTTGCGATCGCGCAGGTTCATCCAATATCCTAAGTACGTGTGCTGCGATTACCAAATCAAGTCTAGGCTGAGGATAAATTCGGGTAAAACATCTTCACCTGAGAGGGTGGTAGGTGCTTGCAAGATTTCGACGGGTTGACCGATGCGATAGATTTCGACCTGCCGATCTTTGCGGTTAATCAGCCAGCCTAGCTTCGTGCCGTTGTCTCGATATTCTTGCATTTTGGCTTGGGTCGCTGACAGGCTATCGCTGGGGGACATGAGTTCGATCGCAAAGTCAGGACAAATGGGGGCAAATCCTACTTGCTGTGCGGGGGTGAGTGCTGACCAGCGTTCTTTGGCAATCCATGAGGCATCGGGCGATCGCATGGCTCCATTGGGTAGGATAAAGCCTGTTGAAGACCCAAAAGCAACACCTAGTTTTTTCTGCCGATTCCAAATGACTAAGTCTGCACCGAACTCGATGCTACGCATTCCTGTCTCGCTTCCTTCTGGAGCCATAATTGTCAGTTCTCCTCGAGCGCTGCGCTCAAATCTTAAATCGCGATTTTGTTGGCAGAGTTGCCAAAGTTTTTCGTCGGTGAGTTCAAAGATGGGGTCTAGGCTAATGGTGAGGGCGTTCATAGAATGGCTACCTTTTACGGCTGGATCGCTCTTTTTATTATACAAAGCTTGTTGCTAGGCAATCTTAAATGAGTCGTGCGTAGGGTACGCTATTTGAGAGACAATCATTGCCCGACATATTGTCACCACAACAGTACGGATTTCTATAGCAGTATGGTCAACCCAAATGCTCCAAACTTAGCGCAACCCTTGACGCAGGACTTATACGAACAAGCGATCGCGCATTTACGGGGTGGCAAACCACTCAATGCGATCGCTACCTGCGAAAAAATTTTAGCGATCGATCCTAATTTTGTCGATGCTTACCAAACCATGGGCGATGCCCTCAAAGCCATGGGAAAACCCGATGCCGCCACTGCGACCTATGCCAAAGCTGCCGATGTCTTTGTCCAGTGGGGCGAAACCTTAGCAAAACAGGGAGAAATTGCCTCAGCGATCGCGCAGTATAAAAAAGCCTTAGAACTCACACCCAATCGCCCCGATCTCTATATTCAAATTGCACAAATCTCTTTTTGGCATGGACTGTATTCAGAAGGCTTGGATATTACCCGAGCATCGCTAGCCCTGCCACCCGATCGCTTAGATCCAGAACGAATTCTAGATCCAGAATTTTGGCTAGAGATCGCTCCCGAACTCAGTATTACCAACTTTGCGAATTCTCCAGAAGACAAGGTTGACCTTTCACCCGAACAGTTACAGATATTCATCGATCGCATCAAAGAGGAAGGGTATTTTCAAATTGACGATCTCATACCGATCGCCGCGATCGAGCAACTTAGGGTAGGCATCGAACGATTGAGAAATGCGGGGATTCGTCCCGTGTTTATCCTTGTTTACGACCAAGTTTGGCAACTGTTCCAACGTCTATCACCCCTTCTCTCTGCAATCTTAGGTGACAATTATCGCCAGTTCCCTGGCTTTTGGGCTTGGTATATCGATCCGCAAAAAAGCGATCGGGGTTGGCGACCTCATATTGACCGTACAGACTCTCCTCTGCGTTCCGATCGCATGACCGATACAGTCAATCTTTGGATTCCCTTAACCGATGCCACACCTTTGAATGGATGTATGTATATTGTGCCCGCCAATCTCGATCCTACCTATGGTTCGACAGAACGGCTGACTGAATATCACCAAGGATTCGATCTGCAAAGTATTCGAGCCTTACCTGCCAAAGCTGGCTCTGTTTTATGTTGGAATGGACTAGTCCATCACTGGGGTGGAAGTTCCAGTAGCCATGCAACCCATGCGCGGATTAGTATCGCCAATGATTTCCAACGAGGTGATGTCCCTGCCTACGAACAGCCCCTACTCGATCCTTTAGCTCAACTGAGTTTAAGCGATCGCTTGGGACTAGTAGGACTACAAGCCCTACGATATCGTCATCTTTACGGGGGCTGACCGTTGAGTGGTGGCGTTTTCCAAGATCTAGCGAAAACTTCTAATGCCATTTTCAAAAAGGAATGCGGCGCATTGTTTTTGAAAGACTGCGCGAAGCGTGGAACTCAAACCTCGATCTGTTGCAAATTCAAGTGAAATTGGTATAGCAGGAGCATAAGGGGGAAGTGCAAAAGGCAATTGCTCGTAGCCTTAATTAGATTGGGAATACTTCCCCCACTAAAAGCTCCTAAAATTAGCCTGTAGAAGGTTTTCTGTTTTGAAGCCAGAGTAGAGCTTTTCCTTCCAACCACAAATAAAATTTGAGGAATATGGAGGTTGCTAAGAGTACCGCAGCGAAGTAGATCAATATTCCTAAAGAAGTCGTGTATGCTCGCAAAATATAGCTAAGCACGAGGGCAATGATGTAAGCCAGTAACTGATGGATCAGATAGAACATATAGGAATCGATCTTTTTAAGTTTAGATACGATCGGAATTCCTAAAAAGAGATTTGAGATATTTATGCCAACAATTACTAGCCCTGAAGTAAAGAAGATACTACTGAGAGGGTATAAAGGCTCAAACCAATTCATCAAATTACCTGCTAAAACCAAAAGCACTCCCACAGCGATCGCGATCGGCTTAGACACCAGTGCCTCTAGTTTGGCTCTCTTGGCTGGTTGACTAAACCAACGCCCTAAAACCATGCCCAGTGTGAAATTGAATGATTCAAATAGAATGACGTGATATAAAGCATTTTCCTCTACTGGAACACCTTTTGCTGATAACCAATAGGAGACCGTTGAGACTAAAAAAGTAAATCCTAAAAGTGCTTTACTGCCAAACTTAGCCAATATCCAAAAGAAAAAAGGAAAGAAAAGATAAGCGACAATAATGGCAGGGATAAACCACCAAGCAGGAGAAAAGAAGGTCGCCTTTAGACTAGATTGCCAAGGACTGATTAAAAAGACTTGACTGACTAGAAGTTCTAGCCAACCTTTACCTATTTTCTCTTGTATTTTCGGTCGCACAGGATCGAAGAAAGGCAGACTGGAACCCAAATAAATAAAGATATAACTGAAAAGTAAAATTCCAGCGATTAGATAATAAGGGAATAGAATGCGTTTGAGCCGACGTTTGTACCATCCCATCCAATATTCTTTTGCGCGCTCGGGCCAATCTCCCAAACCCAAGGCTAAAGAAAAACCGCTTAGTAAAATAAAAACATTGACGGCTTCCCAACCAAACCCAAATAAAAATCCTGTAAAATTAGTCAAAGCTGCCGAAAAGCTATTCTGGCTATCTAACAGTAAAGGATTAGGAAAATTTTGGAATAGCTGAGTTCCAGCATTATTATTTTTGTAGCTCCAAATAAAGTTGCGAAACTGTTTTGATACGCTTGTATTCTCAAATAGATGAACGTGCAAACAGGCACGGAGCCAATGATGACCAGCAATTTCTATGGCACAAAGCGCTCTTAGCATGTCTAACCACTCAATCCGAGGTTGAGATGATGTTTTGGAAGTCATGATATAAGTTCCTAAGAATGCATCTACTATAAGGGCTACAAGACCTTCAGAGCTAACAGATTTCACCTTGAGGGCAATGACGACGACCTACAAAAATTCTCAACGCAAAATCCTCAACGTAATAGGCTCAACGCAACAGGTCTGAGAGGATAGGAGCTAGCTGCCGATTTAGCGCAGCATATCCTTCTGCATTTAAGTGTAAAAAATCACGGCTGTAGTCTGGCTGAACCCTACCTTGCGGATTTGCCAATATCGGGGTTGTATCTAAGACAATTACCCGATCGCCTTTTAATGACAGGATGTATTGATTGACTTCCGCGATCGCGCGATCGACCTCCTCAGACCAAAAGAGTCGCCACTCAAGAGACGGCTCGCCCACAGGGAAAATGGTGGTTAAGATAATCTTGATATTGTGTTGTTTGGCGCGATCGACGATCAGTTTAATATGCTCTTTACAATTTCTCACAATCTGAGCGCTCTCGTTGGGAAAAAGTGCAATGGTTTTGAGATCGTTAACACCTACTTGGAGCACCATCACCTTTGGGCGTAGCGGAGTAATATGGGCATCAAAGCGTCCAGCTACTTGAATGGATGTCTGTCCGTTAATTCCGCGATTAACGATTAAACTATCGAGCAGATTTTGTGGAGGTGTCCATTCAAAGGCACGAGAATCACCAAAAAAAATAACCACAGGTTTTCGATCGCTTGCGATCGTTTCTCGCTCATTGATAGGAGTATATCCCTGTAATCCCAATGGATCGAGGCGAACCCGATTTAATTGCAAAAAGAGATCTACCCCTCTTAAGTAGAGCAAAATGTTAAGACCGATAGAGCCACAAAGCCCAAGGATAAGAACAGCAACTAAAATATAGCGAATTTTAACAACCATGATGGATCTACCCGCGATCGATTACCTAGTCTGACCAAAGTGATTCTATAGTAGACAAGATCTTAAAATCGACATTTGGGAAGGAAATTAGAGTATGAAAATAGCAATGACTCATGTCGATCTGCCCAACGAGTCAAAGGGCGGGGTAGCATTTCAAGCCCATTATCTAGCTAATGTACTCGTAGAGCGCGGTCATGATGTCACAATGTTTACCTTTAGTCCTTGGTTTGAAGAATGCCGTTATCAGGTGCATCAGTATGCGATCGCGCCGAAACTAAAAAAATTCCATGCATTTTTACTGGCTGGCAATCTAGCAAAAACGGACTTCTCGGCGTTTGATATCGTGCATACCCATGGGGATAATTTCCTGTTGTTTGGCAAACATCCGCAGGTGCGTACGTTCCACGGTTCTGCCATTGATGAAGCTCTCTCAGCCGTGACATGGCGCTTTAGAGCCTATCAAACTGTATTTGCGGGCTTAGAAAAAGTAGGAGCTTGGATTGCAGATGTAAATGTTGGGGTTTCTAAGGCAACACAGAAGCGTATTCCAGCAGTCTCGATCGTGGTTCCTAATGGTGTAGACACCGATCGCTTCTCACCAGGTCAAAAATCAGAACATCCCTCTATCCTATTTGTCGGCACAACGGGAGGACGCAAACGAGGAGAATTTCTGGCAGAGATCTTTCGCCAGCAGGTGAGAACAAAATTCCCTCAGGCAGAACTCTGGACAGTTGCAGAAAAGCCTATGGAAGGCGAAGGTATTCTTAACTTTGGCAGGGTTTCTCAAGATGCTCTATGCGAACTCTATCGCCGTGCTTGGATCTTTTGTTTGCCTAGTACCTACGAGGGCTTTGGTATTCCCTATGTGGAGGCACTCGCCGCAGGAACTCCAACTGTTGCCAGTTTGAATGTGGGTGCAAGGGAAATTTTGGAAGAAGGAAAGTATGGCATCTTGGCTGAGGACGACCAGATTGGGAACCAGATTAATTTACTCTTGGAAAATGAAAATTTGCGCCAAAAATATGCAGAACTAGGTTTGGTGCGATCGCGGGATTTTAGTTGGGAACTCGTCGCCCAAAAGTACGAGCAAATCTATGCCGACGCGATCGCAAAACACAAGTCCTGATGAGCGCTGAAATTAGGCATAGCCTAACCAACCAGATAGGGTTTGCCATAGGAGCCAGAGATTCAACACGGCGATCGCGATCGCGACCAACCATGACAAACACTTTAGCCATTGCGGATTGACAAACTCGCCCATCAAACGGCGATCGCTGGTAAACATGACCAGAGGCACCACCGCAAACGATAATTGCAAACTCAGAACCACTTGGCTAAAAATCAATAAGCTACTTGTTGACTGTTCGCCAAAGTAAGCGATCGCGATCAGGGCAGGAATTATGGCTAGCAAACGCGAGGCGAGGCGGCGCAACCAAGGCGGTAAGCGAAATTGCAAAAAGCCTTCCAGCACGATCTGTCCGGCTAAGGTTGCTGTCAAGGTCGAACTTTGTCCTGAAGCCAATAGTGCTATGCCAAAAATTGCACTGGCTGCCCCAACCCCCAAGAGCGGAGATAGGAGTTTGTAAGCATCCTGAATTTCGGCAACATCGTGATGTCCTGAAGTGTGGAATGTGGCAGCCGCAACAATCAGAATGGCAGAGTTAATCAGTAATGCGAGGGATAACGCTAGGGTGGAATCGATCGTACCAAATTTAATCGCTTCCCATTTCTTTTTAGGCGTGGGTTCCCATGCTCGCGTTTGGACGATCGCTGAATGTAGGTATAAATTATGGGGCATCACCGTCGCACCCAAAATTCCCATGGCGATATAGAGCTTGTCAGGATTTTGCAGAATGCTCATGCTTGGCACATATCCCCACAGGATCCCTGCTGGATCGGGACGAGAAAAGATAATCTGTGCCACAAAGCAAATTCCTACGGTTGACACCAGCATAATCACCAAGGCTTCGACATAGCGAAAGCCTTTGCTCTGTAGGCATAGCAGTACAAGCACATCCAAGGCTGTCAGGCAAACTCCCCAAACGAGGGGCATGCCAAAGAGAAGCTGTAAAGCGATCGCACTACCAAGCAATTCAGCAAGGTCACAAGCAGCGATCGCCAGTTCGCACAACACCCACAAACAAAAGCTTACACGGGGGCTAAAATAGGCTCGACACATTTGCGCCAAATCTTTGCCTGTTGCCACTCCTAACCTGACACACAGAGATTGCAACAAGACTGCCATCAGGTTAGAAATCAGGATGACACTTAAAAGTGCATAGCCAAATTTTGAGCCACCCGCTAGATCGGTTGCCCAATTACCAGGATCCATGTAGCCCACAGAGACGAGATATCCAGGTCCTGCATAGGCAAATAACTTACGCCAAAAGCCACCCCCATTGGGTACAGGAATACTGCGATGGACTTCGGGCAAACTTGGTGTGTTTTGCATAACGAGAGGAGCAAAGAAAACGAAACACAATAATGCTAATTATGCTACATTTTTCTCAAATAATGAAAGCATTATGAAAGATTATTGTTATGGCAAGTAACCACTCATTAGCCAAACGATTCCCAAGATTCTTTGGAAATGCTTCGCGATCGGAATGCATATATACCAGCGATCCTTAATTGCTTGTGAATGGGGTATTGGCTTCCAACGCGTGGAGGCAAGATGCCTGCGCTACAAATTACATGGAATTTTCTAAGCCTCGCCATTTTGCCCGTAAGCCTGCCAAGCTAGCTCAGTCAGAGCATTGAGAATGGTGGCAGCCACGATCGCATTTCCTTTGCGACCGTTGACTCGAATATGCGGCACGAGAGTATCGTTGAGGCGATCTTTAATCTCATGGACTTCAATAAAGCCTGATGGGGCACCGATTACCAAAGCAGGCTTGACTTCTTCCAGTTCGATCAAATTTACCAGAGATGCCAAAGCGGCTTGCGACTCCCCAATCACAAAGATTGCCTCGGGGTATCGCTTGGCTAGGGTTTCAATTCCCCAAACAGCTTGCGATTTATCTTTTTGCGGACGTGTAAATGCTTCTGTACCGCAATAAATAGGATTGGCAAATGTAGAGCGAACCTTTTTGGCAATTCCCGCCTGAACGGTTGATACATCAACCACGATCGTCGTGCGGGCAGCCAATGCAGCAGCACCCGCTTGCAGGGCATGTTCTGAAAACTTCACTAAGTCTTGATATTCAAAGTCGGCAGTGGCATAAATAATTTGGCGCACGATTTCGTATTCAGATGGTGATAGGGTATGCTCCCCAACCTCTCGATCGATAATTGCAAGGCTCTGTGCGTCCGTGATGTGCCATTCCATACTAGTGAGTTAGTTATTCAGTTATTCAGTGGGTAGCGATCGCCGATCGGTGATTTAGATCTTGTTGTAGCGAATTTAGTATAACTTTTGAATTTTAAGCCCTAGATGCGTTGTTTTTGTCAAAATTACATGAAAGATTGCGATCGCCTAATTTCTGGATTCTGCGATCTGCCCATGTCGAATCGCAGGTATTAACGGGCTTTAGATGCAGAATATTTGTTTTGGTTGAAAGTGACATGATTTCGATATATCGTTCAACTGAGGGGAGTAAAAGCCGTTTTTTCCCAAGTCAGTCTAACGCTTTTCTATGAATGAGAAAAGTGCGAAATTAACTGAAGTTAGCATTCAAGAGAAATCGGAATAGAGCGACAGGAGCTAGGTAAGTCACCACAAAACCTACATCATGGGTATATAAATTTGAAGGGAAAAACGATCTCTTGTACCTGCGATGTCAATTCCTGTATTCTTTTGTTTTTTGTGAAGATATTGACATAGGCTCTAAATGGAGACTGACTTTCAGCAATCAGCTTTTGCATTTGACGGGAACAGTAAACTGGATTGAGCTGATACGTGCCATAACACACCAGATCTACAAAAAAACCATTTAATCCTTCGATATCTTCAAGACTTTCAATATATTTACAAGTCTTGATATCAACAAATCCTCGCCTCCATTGTAAATATTCCCAATAATTTCCCGCAATTACCAAAGTTTGAATTTCTGGTGGGGAATCGTCCAGATCTAACAGATTTAAACTCATAGGTTTCAAGTTAAATCAGCACAATGCGAATAAAAGGTAAGTTTTAAATTTAATTTATATATGTTGAAATCATGACTCTCTTAACATAAAAATAATTTTTCCGATTGAGAGAATTGACTCGATCGCTGAAAGAATCTAGCTCTAAAACGCGCAAACATATGCTGCTTTAGGAAATTTCAGAGGCGTTCTCCTTGTACGCGATCGCGCCTATATTCGATTCCGATATGCATAGGGCAATCCTAAAATGAGTTGTAAATTTGTAGCGCAGGCATCTAGCCTGCACAGGCTAGATGCCCGTACTGCGTTCACCAACAATTAAGGTGCGCTATAGACTTCATTATTTTGATTGTCTCTTTGGCTGTGGCAAACGATGCTAACTTATGGTATAGACTGGGACTAGTTTTTGCGAATTTCACTAAGGCGTTTCATCATGCGTTCTACCATAAGGTTTTGGGTCTCTCTCTTTGCCACATTGTTGTTGCTAGTATTTTCTGCAACAGCTTGTGCTTCTGCGGGGCAATCTGGCAGCGGACAACTGACCGACACAGAATTTGAGACGAAAGTGTTAGAGGTGATCCGCAAAAATCCCAAAGCGATCTTAGACTCAATCCAAGCCTACGACCAAGCGCAAAGGCAGCAGCAGACAAAGCTTCGCGATCAAGTTTTGCAACAGATCAAGCAAGAACCACGTCTGATTATTCGTAACTCGCCTGTAATGGGTGCAGTCTCTCAAAAAATTGTACTCGCTGAATTTTCTGATTTTCAATGTCCATTTTGCTCTAAAGCTCAAGCCGTCACCAAAGAGTTTATCGCAAAGCACAAAGACGAAGTGACTTTGGTTTACAAGCATTTCCCTCTGGTTCAGATTCACCCTCAAGCGTTACCCGCAGCGCTGGCATCATGGGCGGCTGGTCAACAAGGTAAATTTTGGGAATACCATGACGGCTTATTTGAGCAGCAAGACAAGTTAGATGAGTCGTTTTACCCAGCCCTCGCTCAAAATTTAAAGCTAGATGTCGCTAAATTCAATCAAGATCGTAATAGTGAAGCCGCTAAAACTGCGATTCAAAAAGACATGGAGCTAGGACAAAGCCTTGGAATTCGAGGTACGCCTACCTTTATCTTTAACGGATTCCTGTTTTCGGGTGTGGCTGAAATGGCAGACCTAGAGTCCTATTTAGCGCAAGTAAAGGCAGCTAAATAAATTAGCTAAGTAAATTTTAAGTAAATTTGATGTTATCAAGCATTCAAGCAAACTAGGGGAGATGGAGAGCCATGAAGCTTAGTTCTCCCCGTAACTTATTTGTCTATTTTTTCGAGCATCCATGGTTGGGGATAGCAGCGATCGCTTTGGTTGCCTTTGCCACGAGATTTTGGCAGTTAGATTATCTAGAAAAGCCCGTATTTGATGAGGTTTATTATCCCAAGTTTGGGCTTGACTACCTCAATGGTGAGCCATTTTTTGATGCTCATCCGCCTTTAGGCAAATACATGATTGCTTTAGGGATTCAGCTATTTGGCTACAATCCCTTTGGGTTTCGCTGTATGTCTGCGCTAGCAGGAGCCTTGGTTCCCCTGATTACCTATACCTTGGTCGCTCAGTTGAGCAATCGCCCTGTGTGGGCATGGTTATCAGGTTGGTTTACGGCTGTAGATGGTCTGCTATTGGTGGAATCTCGCTATGGCTTGATCAATATCTACATCCTGTTATTTGGCATGCTGAGTCAGGTATGCATGGTATTAGCGCTCAAACGCTCTAGACAGCGATGGGCATGGGTATTGGCTACAGGTGTCATGTTTGGAGCCGCTGTCAGCGTGAAATGGACGGGCTTGGGCTATGGGGTGGGGTTAGCAGCGATCGCACTGATCGTTCGTTTAAAGTACAAGCAGTCCCTCAGTTGGTTACAAGTCGGTTTGGGATTGGTGCTTTTGCCGCTTGGTTTTTACTGGTTGCAGTGGCAACCCCATTTACAACTCAACCCAAGCATGGATCTGCTCGAGCAACATCGACAGATTTTTGGTTTTCATCAAAATTTAGGCGTGGGCGCAAAAGAACCGATTCATCCCTATTGCTCGGCATGGTGGACTTGGATTTGGCTGATCCGCCCAGTGGCTTACTTTTACGAGACCAAAGCCAATGGTGAGATCGTTGAGTTTGTACATGGCTTGGGCAACCCTTTTTTATATTGGTTTAGCGCGATCGCGCTAATTTTGGGCAGTTTGACTTTAGTAATAGCAATTAGTCCAACCCTGCAAGCTTGTCTACAAAATTTTTTGCAAGTTTTAACAAGACAGAAAAACAAATTAGTTTGCCAGCTTTCTCAAGAACTTTCTCAGCAAATATCGCAGCAATTTTCTCAATGCAGAATCGCAAATTTTCCTTGGATGGCGTTTTACATTGTCGTCAGTTTTTTGGGCAACTGGTTGCCTTGGAGTCTCAGCCGTCGTTGTACATTTTTGTACCACTACATGCCTGCTTCTGTGTTTGCCTTTATGGCGATCTCGCTGGCGGTTGAGTGGTGTTGGCAGCAACAGCATGATTTTTTTAGAGCGGTTGGGATGACTGCGGCGATCGGAATTACAGCCTCATTCGTGTTTTGGTTGCCAATTTATATCGGTTTACCGATCTCATCAGCACATTTTCGCATGCTAATGTGGTTTGCTAGTTGGACGTAACTTTTATGAGACTTACTTCTGGTGCTAGCAAATTCTTGCAAGCCAAGATTAAAAAAATCTGAAGCGATGTAAGCTAGGATATCTCAAGGGTTTAACAACTCCACCGCCGTGATTCAGTGATTATGCAAAACTTTCGCAACTACTACGAAATTTTAGGTATACCTAAGACAGCCTCCGTCGATGAGATCAAGAGGGCATATCGTAAGTTAGCTCGTAAGTATCACCCTGACCTTAACCCGGGCGATAAGTCTGCGGAAGAACGCTTTAAAGATATTGGTGAGGCCTATGAGGTCTTATCCGATCCGTCTCGACGACAGCAGTACGATCAATTTGGGCAATTTTGGAAACAGGGTGGGTTTCAAGGTGGTAATCGAGGTGCTTCGAGTGCGCCCCGCCAAGAAACCTATAACCCCGACTTCGAGCGCAACTATGCTTCGGGTGATGTTGACTTTAGCCAATTTAGCGACTTCCAAGAATTTGTCGATCAGCTTTTAGGCAAATTTCGCACGACAGAAGGTCGTCCCTCCGATCCAAACTATGGCTATCGCACCAATACACAGGCTCCTCCACGTCCTGCGGCGCGGCGCGACTCTGAAGCTTTGTTAGAACTTCCATTAGAGCGTGCCTATGTGGGTGGGCGCGAACGCATTCGGCTAGAGGATGGGCGATCGCTTGAGGTCAATATGCCCGCAGGCGTTCTGTCAGGACAAAGGATTCGCCTTAAAGGACAGGGTCCTTCGGGGGGAGACCTATATCTCAAAATCAGCCTTAAAACACATCCCTTCTTTACCCTTGAAGGTTCGGATGTGCGCTGCCAACTTCCCATCTCACCGAGCGAATCTGTGCTTGGTATCCAAGTAGAAGTGCCAACCCTGAGCGGAGCGGTGAAGCTCACGATTCCCCCTGGGGTTAAGTCAGGTCAGCAACTGAGACTTACGGGTAAAGGGTTCCCCAAAGATGGTCGGGGCTTTGGCGATCAGTATGTGGAGGTGCAAATTGTGGTTCCCAAAAATCCTTCCAACCGCGAGCGCGAACTATACGAACAACTGCTAAAAGTTCAATCTTTCGATCCGCGTGAGAATCTCACTAAGGCAAAATAAGGGACAAAATAAGGATTCCATGCTATGACGACGATTAATCTCAACTTGGCTTGTATTGAAGCGATCGATATCACTCCAGCAAAGCTCGTCATAGATAAAGTTCTCGAACAGTTGGCGAGTAATTCTGACGATCCTGCGATTTCAGAACCCCAGTTGCGATTTGAGATTCTGTATCCGCGAGAGCTAGGCGATCCACGCGAACTTTCAGAAATTCCTGAAGTTCGTCTCTGGTTCGTGCGTCTTGATGCTATGTACCCTTGGTTGCCCTATATCCTTGACTGGCGTAGTGGCGAACTCACCCGCTACGCTGCCATGCTCGTACCGCATCAATTTAGCAGTACCGA
The DNA here is from genome assembly GCF_965232925.1 of Tumidithrix helvetica PCC 7403. Classification (NCBI taxonomy): domain Bacteria; kingdom Bacillati; phylum Cyanobacteriota; class Cyanophyceae; order Pseudanabaenales; family Pseudanabaenaceae; genus Tumidithrix; species Tumidithrix helvetica. The sequence goes on along the minus strand of NZ_CBDDRA010000023.1, from coordinate 48,029 downwards.
TGGCATTGTTTTCAACCCAGAGGCATTGGAGCTTTTTGTGATGCACAAGGTGTTTAGTATTTCGCTCTGGCTCAAACAGCGCGAAATTTTTAACACGGCAAAGCTACAACAAATGACGCAAAGCCTCGGCTATGAAATCGATCGCGAATTTTTTAATCTCTTGTAACTTTTTAAATGGAATCAGATATTGGCATCTGTAGAATTTGGGATTGATTGACTCAAGAAAAAAACCCTACTGTTGAGGTAGGGAGAGAACCGTTATTATCTTTGCTTGACTATTTGGAGGAAAAATCTCTGTAGGAATTTATAGGTTATTGAGCCACCAGATCAAACCATGTCTGGTTAAAACTTCGATCGCAAGTAAAGAGACAAATCCAATCATGGCGAGGCGACCGTTCAGTTTCTCGGCAAAGGGCGTAAAGCCAGTACGATCGGCATCGTCAACATACATTTGAGGTTCGATCGCGTAGTTGTTGAGTAGACCTTGGTCGTTGATGGTAAATCCGCTTTGCATTTGTTTTTTCCCGTTCTTAACTCTATGTAAAGAACTGTAACAATAATTCGTACAATGAGAATCTAGCCAAGGATATGTCTCGCCTGCTATTTTGCCCATCATAAAGACATATGCATTGAGGATGAGCTGTTCCCCCCATTTATATAGACTCCTCAAGGTAAAACATAATCTAGGGAAATTGCTATGCCATCAGAATGGAACAAACCTTGGATGCGGTTGGTCTGTTTAGGGCTGACAGACAAGTGACTGTGAGGCTTGGGGTTTCGCAAATCTGGCTGCGTAGATTAACGATGCACAATGCAGGATATAAGGTGACAAATTTAGATCTCAATTATAAAAAAATGTGAGGGTTGCATTGATGAAACTTTGGCAAAAAATGGCGATCGCAGGGCTAGTATTCGGTGCTTCGAGTTCGGTTATGCCAACAACTTTTGCGGCTATGTTGGGTGAAGCTGTTTTAAAACAAGGTGCGATCGCTCAAACGACAAGAGTCGTTAACGCTTCCTCCTTAACAAAAGAAGCGCTCCTCAATGTTGAATATCAAGTGCCTGACTACGGTCAATTTAGACTGGTCAACGGTCAATATGTCTACAAAACAGGGGCATCTCAAAAAACATCGATCAAGCTTGAGACCTATACTGCGATCGTAGACCTAAACCAAGATGGAGCGAAAGATGCTGTAGTCGTTTTGAGTGTCAGCCCTGGGGCTCCGAATAACTATAAATTTTTAGCTGTCGTCATAAATCAGCAGGGTAGTCCAGTCAATATAGACACCATCTATTTAGAAGATCGGATCAAGGTCAAGAAAATTGCGCTTCTAAAATCTGGTGAGATTGCTGTGACCATACTAAATCGAGAACAAACAGGTACAAAAATTGTGAAATATAAACTGCAAGGGGGACGAATCGTAAAAGTTTAGATATCCCAAAACAGTATTAAAATTCTCTTAGGTCAGTACTGCGATTTTATTAGGGCATGACAAATACTTAGGGGGATTTTTGAACATGGCTGTGAAAGCGTCAGACAAAACTTCGCCTCGGAGTCAGAATGTATTCAATTCGGTTTTCCGATTTTTGTCTCTGCCAACTCCCTGTCCTAGCTCTACTCCTGATTACTATGAATGGCGATCGCAATTTATGCGATCGCGGCTTTATTTGCTGGCTTGGGTCGGCTTTATTTGCAACCTCAGTTTTATTGTTTGGACGCTTACGCTGAGGATTCTGCCAGAGGATATTGGTCCCTCTGGTCATTCCCTGGTTTTGAGCATACAAGTTCTCAATGTGGCAATTTTTATTGCTTGCATTCTTTTTTTGAGATTCTTTTTCAACAAGCGCTATATTGGCTATTTTCTCTTAGTTCCTTCGCTCTCAACGATTTTATCTAGTCAAGTTATTGTTGGTCTTGGTGGTATCTACAGCCCTGCTTTCGTGGCTTGGGTTTTAATTTTTTTAGGGAACGCCACGCTAGTTCCCGTTTGCTGGCAGTTACACTTAACCTTGCAGGTCGCCGCTTTTTTGGGCTATTTCGCAATTATCAGGGCTTTTGGAGAAGACATTTCCCATGTACTCACAATTACCTTAGGCGATCGCGCGATTCCATCAACCATCATCTTTTTATTGCTAATTTGGGTTTGCATCATGGAGAATCTCTCTGTATTCCTTTATGAGCGCCTACAAAAGAGCGAATTTATGGCGCGATCGCAGCTTAACAAAGCCTATCAAGAGTTAACGTTTCAAAAAGAGCGATCGGAACAGCTTCTACTCAATATTTTGCCCCAATCAATTGCCGAACGCTTAAAAGATCGATCCCTCATCGTGGATAGTTTTGCGGATGTGACCGTTCTATTCGCTGATATTGTTGGTTTTACCCAACTCTCTGCGCAAATTCCGCCCAGTCAACTTGTGGAACTTCTCAATCAAATTTTTTCTAGATTCGATCGCTTGGCAGAAGGCAAACACCTAGAGAAAATCAAGACGATTGGGGATGCCTATATGGTAGTGGCAGGGCTACCCCTTCCCCTTGCCAACCATGCGGAAGCGATCGCAGATATGGCTCTAGGTATGCGAGAGGAAGTCAATCGCTTTAATCATGACAGCGCATCTACCCTACAAATTCGGATTGGAATCAGTAGCGGACCCGTGGTGGCAGGGGTGATTGGCATCAAAAAATTTGCCTACGATCTTTGGGGAGATACGGTGAATACAGCCAGTCGCATGGAATCTCATGGTTTACCGAATTGCATTCAAGTATCTGAGACCACCTATGCCCATCTCAAAGGGAAATATGAGTTTCAACTTCGCGAGGGGATTGACATAAAAGGGAAAGGCACGATGACAACCTATCTGTTGCAAGGAAAGTACCACAAACATTAGGGAATTAATTTAAAGAGAGCAACAGGGAATCTCGAGCTTAGTTTACATTTCTTTACAATTCCATCGATCTGATGTAAAATTTCGATTACCTTTAAACATCAAATCTAAAATTAAAAAATAATCGTTGCTATGACAGTCACATACCCCCGTAAGTTTCGAGATCAGCTCAGCGCTCAAGACATCTTAAATCAAGTTGTTTTAAATCGTGAAATTCACATGGTAACGCTCAATCGTTATCGCTTTAGCGAACAGCGCAGTTGTAAAGATCTAACAGACGTGGTCGAACGTTTGAATGGAGAGCCTCGTCAACTCTGTAAAGAACTATCCCATCACGTCTCCGATGAAGCGCGTCATGCCTATTGGCTTACCGATCTGCTCTACGAACTAAACGAGCCCATTGGTACGCCACCAGGAACTTCTTATGTGGATGAATTTGAGCGGTTGCTCGATCGGAGCGTGCATGAGAATCCTGAAGATATGTTGATTGATGCTTTGGCAGCGATCAATGTCACCGAAAAACGCGGTTGCGAATATTTTTCGGCGCATATCAAGGCACTCAAAGCATTACCAAGCCCTGAAAATGACAAAATTAGGGAAACCATAGAAATGATTATGCCCGAAGAAGCAACTCACGTTCGTTGGGGCAATGCTAAGTTAGCCGAAATTGCTAAAAAAAGTCCCCAGCATCGGGAAAAGGTAGAGAATGCGAAGCGCAAATATACAGCGATCGAACAGGCAGCCTTTGAGTCTGGTATGGATGTCTTGGCAGGGGCTGAACTCCGTCGGGTGAACAACTTGATGAAGGTTGTCGATACCCTTCCATTGTGGCAACGTCCCCAATATCTCATGGAACATCTACCCCAAACCCTTTTCTCTCCCGAACTACAAAAAACCCGTATAGACCTCGTCCAAAAGGCTTGGGAACGCGATCCCGTTCAGTTTGTTGAGAAGTTCATTCCAATGTTTTTTAGTGCAAATCTTAAAGCAGCCCAAAAAGCAGAGAGTAATTAAACTTGAGTAAGGGCTAAGGATTTTTAGATCTTGCGAATCAACTCCTTCAGGGACATTTAGCTTGAGAAGTCTAGTATCTTGTATAAATTTCTACTTTTACCCCCTCAAGTTCCCCCTTGCACCAGCCGCGAAGCGACTTCCCGCAGGGTAGGGGGAGGGTTTAAGTTTCCACCCTTTGCAAGGGGGGATTAAGGGGGGGAAGAACTTCTCAAACACGCTCTTATTTAACTTTCTCGCCAACATTAAGGAAAGGCGGTAGTAGCATTCTTATTTGTAATGAGTTTGAGCATTTGGTTCGCCCAATTCGCATAGGCAGGATTGGTTTCACTTTCATTGAGAACTGTTAAACAACGCTGTACTAGGCATTCACGAGAACATTGACCAGGGTGTTTGCAGTAATTTTCGCGGATTCGATCTGGGCATTTGTAGGAAACCATCAGAACCTCCTAGGTAGTATTTATACCTAATTCTACTCCTCGAACCATGAAAGGAGATCGACCTTAGCAATTCGTAAAATATGGTTTCGGAATCCTTGTAATGCTTTTCTGGATGGGGTTTTAGATCTGCTGAATGGAGTGAAAGAGAAATGCGATCGGAGTATGACAAATCATTGCATCCGATCGCATGGGATTGCTTTGTCAAGGTTCAAAAGCTAGAATGGCAATTGTGTTCGGGCATTTGAATACCTGTCAATGCCTGTAGGTGGTGCGAAATTCAGCATGCGTGCGATCGCTATCAATTCCTACCTTTGTAAAGTTGCCGCTAAACATCGCTAAATTTATAAAATTGTTCAGAGAGTTTCACCCTATGACTTTGCCGCCTCATGCTGCCTTAAGCAAACAAGAACTGCTCGATCGCTACGCTCAAGGAGAACGTAATTTCGAGCAAACTCATTTGCACGATGTCGATATGCAAGGTGTGGCACTGCACGGTATTGACCTGAGCGAGTCTATTCTTACCCATGTCAATTTTAGCGGTGCTGACCTACGAGGAGCCGATCTGGGCTGGGCGGATCTCAGCCGCGCCAATCTGGAAAACACCGATCTGCGTGGCGCAATTCTCACGCGCACCGATCTCAGTCGTGCTAACTTGCAAGGTGCAAATCTACTCAAAGCCGATCTAAGTTTGGCTAAACTCGACCATACCAAAATCAGTGGGGCAATCATGCCAGATGGTTCTGTGCATGAATAATTGAATGACAAAAGTACTCCTTGTGTTGAACCTTAATCGGCGATCGCTAGTCTAAACCAAAAATCTCTCGATACCATTATGATGAAGCCTGTTGTTGCTTTCCTGATCTTATGGGTAATATTTGGGTCGATAGAGCGACTGTTTCCGCTTAGAAAAGAGCAGAAATGGTTCCGAACGCATTGGCTCACAGATGTCGCGCATTTCTTTATCAATCATATTCTGGTGAATGCTGGAACCTTTGTGGTTGTGGTCTTCCTATACGTTCTCTTTCATGGGGCGATCGCTCCCTCATTGCAACTTGCCGTGCGCAGTCAACCAGAAGGGCTCCAGTTTATCGAAGCTTTTTTCTTGTCACAATTCATCTTTTATATTCTGCATCGCCTCGCCCATACAATTCCTTGGTTGTGGCGATTTCACGCAATTCACCATAGTAGTGCCAAACTAGATTGGTTAGCCTCGGCGCGACTGCATCCAATCGAAGCGATCGCGGTAAATGTTGCTGTCGGTATCCCTTTATTCCTATTGGGTTTTACGGAGGAAACCTTTGGCTTCTATCTGATCTTCGCAGCATTTTTACCGATCTTCAACCATGCAAATACAAACCTGCGCTTTCCAATTTTGCGCTGGATTATTGCTACGCCTGAGTTTCATCACTGGCATCACAACAACGATCCCGATGCGCGGGATAGAAACTTTTCAGGGTTTCCTCTCATCGATATCTTATTGGGCACGTTCTATATGCCAAACGATAGAATGCCTAAAACCTATGGCGTAGATGAATATATCCCGCACAGCTATTGGCAGCAACTGCTCTATCCTTTCCAAAGAATAACGAAGTGAATTCTTTTAAAGAATTGTCAGCGGATCGACATCGATCGCGACTCTGACTGACTTTTGATTTACCAGCGATCGCAAAATATCTAGGCTAGGTAAGCTCGATACATGTTCTGGTGCGAATTTCAGTAAGATCTGCCAGCGATAGCGATTGGCAACCTTGACAATCGAAGCGGGGGCGGGCCCGAGTAATTCCCAATCCATTTCTAGCGATCTCAAAGATTCCGCTAGTTGATTCGCCGCAGTCTCTACGACAATGGCATCGGCGCTACTGAGATGAATCAAAGCCATCTGTCCGATTGGAGGATAATTTAATGCTGCCCTTTGAGACAGTTCTACCTGCATAAATTGTTCCGAAGTATAGTTTCTCACAGCTTCAATGACAGGATGTTCGGGGGTGTAGGTTTGAACGATCACTTCCCCCGCATCATCGCCGCGTCCTGCTCGTCCTGCCACCTGTATGAGGGTTTGAAAAGCCCGTTCTCCTGCACGATAATCAGAAAAATTGAGCAGTCCATCCGCTGAGATCGCCCCTACAAAGGTAACTTGGGGAATATCTAGCCCCTTGGTCAGCATCTGGGTTCCAATCAGGAGATCGGCTTCACCATCGCGAAATCGATCTAATAACAACCGATGTTGATCTTTATTGCGGGTCGTATCGCTGTCGAAGCGGATTAGCCGAATTTGAGGGAAGAGTTCGGCGATTTCTTGTTCTACTTTTTGCGTGCCACTACCAAAGTGCTTAAAATAAGCAGAGTTACAGGCAGGACAGCGATTGGGCTTTGCCTCGGTATAGTTGCAATAATGACAGCGCAGATGCGAAACTGTTGGCGCAGAGGTCGCCATCGGAAGCGGATTATGATAAGCAAGAGACACATCACAGTGACGGCACTTCATCACGTAGCCACAACTGCGACAGGAAACAAACGTACTATGACCGCGCCGATGGATGAAGAGAATCCCTTGTTTTTTCTGTTCCAACATCCGCGCGATCGCATCTCGTAATGTCCTACTAAAAATCGACCAATTCCCCGCCTGCAATTCTTCTCGCATATCCACCACGGCGATCGGGGGCATCGGTTTATTGCCAATGCGATTGGGAAGCTTGAGATATTGAATGGTATCCGTTGCAGATTCTGTACTATTGGAATTAGCTGTGCTATTGGAATGATGATTGGACTCACCCTTGGGAAGTTTCACCCGATCTGCATCGCTGAGTAATTTCTGCCCGTTCGCCAAATACAACATTTCCGCAGAAGGCGTCGCCGAACCTAGAACAAGAGGAATACCTTCTAGTTGCGATCTCCACTGGGAAACAGTACGGGCATGGTAACAGGGTTGGGGTTGATCTTGTTTGAAACTACCATCATGTTCTTCATCCATCACGATTAGTCCCAGTTTGGGCAAAGGAGCAAAGACCGCCGAACGAGTTCCCACAACCACTTGAGCATCCCCTGTGAGCATCTGTCGCCAAGTGTCAAAGCGTTCTCCAGCAGAGAGTTGGCTGTGATAGACATTGACTTTGGCATCGCCAAACCGCGCTCGAAAGCGATCGGTAAGCTGTGGCGTTAAGCCAATCTCAGGCACGAGAACCAGTGCCGATTTTCCTGCGGCTAAGACGGGGGCGATCGCTTGCAGATAGACTTCCGTTTTACCAGAACCTGTCACGCCATGCAGTAAGAGTTGCTGCGTGGTCTTCTGTACTGAAGCGGTTTGAATGGCTTCTAGGATTTTTGCTAAAGCCTGCGCTTGTTCTGGTGTAAGTTGCTTGGGGCGATCGGCAGTGACAAAGTGGCTTTTACCTCCCAGTCGTAGATATTCCCGTCGATCGATCGCGATGTAGCCCTTGTTCGCGAGCGTCTGCAAAGCCGTCACTGTGGTTTTCGCTAGTTTGAGAAACTCAGCTTTAGGCGATTCGCCGCCTTCTCTTTGTAGGGCTGTGAGAATCTCTGTCTGTCTGGCTGTGGGTTGAGATTCCCCTGAGTCAGGTGTTGGCAAAAGCACAATCGCATCGACAAATTTAGGCTGGGGTCTCTGGGGGGCATCTAACACCGTTGCGATCAGATCGAATTGTTGCAGTTCCCTCAGTCCAGCATTGGCAGAGCGACCCACCTGTTGTTGAATGTAGCGCCGACTCATGCCTTTTTTGCTTTGCGCGTGTTCCTCTAGGAAAGCCCAGACAGCCTGTGCCGCAGGCGATAGAGCAGGAATCGGATGAGAATTTACAGTTTCTCCCCGTTCCGTCTGCTCTTGCCGAATTTTGACGCGATAACAGCCTTGATCCATTAGTTTAGGGGGCAGGGCAACTTTAACCGTTTGCATTAAGGCAGTGCGATAATAATCCGCCGTATGCAGGAGCAGTTCCCAATATTTCGGGGACAGCATGCCCGTGCTGACGATCGCCGCGATCGCTTTGGTCTCACCTGTAAATTCCGCTAATTCTTGCTGATTGGGGAAGTGCAAGGCGATCGCCCCCACATGACGATTCCCCAAGGGAACGCTGAGAATATCGCCAATTTGCACGGTCATTTCTGCAGGAATGCGATAGGTCAGCAGTTCCTCAATGCCAATACAGTCCACCAATACCTGTACAAATTCTGGAGTTTGATGCGGTTGAGATGCTACAAGTACGTCAGACATATCGGGAATTTAAGCTGAAGCCTATCATAGCATTCTCTCGTGCGGGTCTGGATCTCATAGCAGTGGCTACAAAGCCTCACCCACAGAGTTTCTCAAGCCTTTTTCGATTAGCCAGTTTCCTATCCACCTGTGCTCTGGGTCAGTCAACCCAATCTGAGGATCGCGATCGTAGGCGATGATGACGATATACCGAAACATCGGGAATGCCCACTAAAAGCGTTTCGTTATCCCATACTTCGTATACTCTTTTTTCGATGGCTACGCGATAGGTGGGACGCAGTAATGACGCTAGATCGTCGGTCAATGCCACAATCAGACGATTATGGAACTCTGACCAGAGATCGGGATGATCTAAATAAGCATTCATTCCAGAGAAAGGTGAAGGCATCGCTTAGATACTCCTAAAAGCGGCTTTAGGCAATTGACCTGATGAAATTGTATGGTTTTTAGCTCAAGGTTCTCAAAATATGGCTCAAGCTCAACGAAATGCTGGTTTTAGTCTTAACACGCTCAAGACGTTATTTAGAATGAAATAGCCTTGGATGCAAGTATCTACTTGCTTGGACAAGATCTTTACAAAACACTTTAAGAAAAAACTCTGATTTAGCCAAATATTTTATTGGATAAGATGTCACTGCATCAATTGGCTGAACGGAGGTGAGTGAGCGATGTCGAACTGAGTTGAAGCCCAATTTATTCTAACCAAATAGGCGTTTGCTTAAATATTGGCCATATTAGTAATTCCATTTAATTTTTAGGTGATGCTCTAGCATAGAAATTAGATTTTGGAACTGTAAAGGTTTGTCGAGAAAATCATTGCATCCCACTTCGATACTTTTTTGGCGATCGCTTTCTAAGACACTTGCCGACCAAGCAATAATTGGAAGCGTTTTGAAATTAGGGTGCTGTCGCAGTTGAGCAACCATCTCAAACCCATCCATTTCAGGCATCCAAAGGTCTACTAAGATTAGATCGGGCTGCCTTGCTATGGCTTTGCTTAAACCTTCTTGACCGGTATTTGCCTCGACAACCTCAAAGCCGATGGGTTCTAAAAGTTGAGTGATGATGGAACGGTTATGCAATTTATCGTCGATCGCTAAAATTATCTGTTTTTTGCCCATATAGCCAGTAATCCTTTTTTCTTGAGGAAGGAGGAAACCTTCTGTCCCTTTAACAATAGGGATTTCTAGATCCACCCAAAATGTACTCCCTTTACCAAACGTACTCTTGACCTCGATCGCACTGCCCATCACCTTGACGATTTGCTGGCTGATCGTTAAGCCCAAACCCGTTCCTCCCATACGATGGGTTGGAACGCTTACCTGCTCAAAGGGCTGGAAAATTTTCTCCATCTGTTCTAGCGTCATGCCGATACCCGTATCTTGGCATTGAAAGCGGATCTTCATTGAAGATGCCATCTGACTTAGAACATCAACTTTCAAGGAGACTGAGCCGCGATCGGTAAATTTAAAGGCATTACCGACCAGATTGAGTAACACCTGTCGTAGCCGCCGTTCGTCTAATTTCACAACTTCTGGGAGGGAAGGATCGATCTGATAGATAAACTCAATTTGTTTTTCTTGCGATCGCATAAGACAAAACTCTTTGACACTATCCAAAAATGCAAGCAACTGCACATTTGTGGGTAGAAGTTCCATTTTGCGGGATTCGATTTTGGCAAGATCGAGCACGTCATTAATCAAGTCCAAGAGGTGATTGCCAGATTCCTTGATAATCCTGACGCTTTTACGATCGCGATCGTTTAATTTATTTGAGAATTCCAATAGTTGCACGTAGCCTAAAACACCATTCAGGGGGGTGCGTAGCTCGTGACTCATATTGGCAAGAAATTCGCTTTTAGCAAGATTCGCGGCATCGGCTAGCTGTCTAGCGGTATCTAATTCGCTCGTGCGTTCCGCTACTTTCGCCTCTAAGGAATTAGAGTACTCAGCCAACTGTAGATTGGCTTTCTCTAGATTTTGAATTGAGAGCGCTAGGGCAGCATTGGCTTCCTGTAATTGTGACACATAGACACAGGCAGTCATCATGAATACTGAGCCAGCCAGCGCCAGCAAGGGTGGGATAACGGGTATCCACCAAGCATTCAAAAAGAGAATGTAGGTGGTGCCGATCGCGATCGCGCTGCCGATCGCCAAAATCAAGATCGCTTTTAAAGAGAAAATGACGAGCGATCGCTTTGTTTGCACCCTCCAAACCATACCTGCACCCAGCAATGCCCAGCCCACAATCCACAGCATTTCTGCTGGTTCGCTCCAAGTCTTGAACAGAGGGCGGTTGTCCAAAACGGCACTAAGAATTTGACTGGCAAGATTTGCTTGGAACTCCACTCCCGAAAGTTGGATGGGTGAGGCGGAAAAGTTACTGCTGTAAGGCGTATAAAAAACGTCATTTAAACTAGGGGTTTGAGCGCCAATCAGAACGAGGCGATCGCGCATCAGATCGGCAGGAATGCGATTTTCTAAGACATCTTCCAATGAAATGCTGCGAAATTTGAGCGTCGAGCCGCGATAGTTTGCCAAAATTTGATAACCGCCCGCATCGGTGCGAACGTAGCCCCCATCGTTTGCTTCAAGGGGTGCAAAAACTGTGTTGCTGAGTTGCAGAAATCCATCCTTGGATGTTTTCGACGAGACACCCCGATCTTTGAGATAAGCCAAAGCCAATGCCAAGCCCATACTCGGCAGTTCTTCCTCACCATCAGGCATGGGGTAAAGTAAGCCGCGCCGCAGTTTCCCATCGGCATCAACAATCACGTCATTGGCAGCGACCTGTCCTTGTTGCTTTAAAACAGGTGGCGGTAAAATTTTAGGACTGTAGCGATCGCCGATGCTTTTTTCAATGCCAATCAGATTTGGGGTCGTCCTAAAAACTTCGGCAAGTTCGCTATAGCCAGAACCAACGGGTACATCTCTATACAGGTCTAAGCCGATCGCTTTCGGCTTTTGAGCGCGGATTTGACGTAGCAATCGCGCCAAGGTCGCATCCGATAGGGGCCATTTACCCAGATAACGAATATCCGACTCCTGGACGCCAACAATTAATATGCGCTCGTCCAATGCTTCGGCTGGGCGCAAACGCATGTATACATCAAAGGCTGTCCACTCGCTCGGTTGCAACCACCCCAACCAACGTACACCTAGGACGATCAATGAAACACTCGATACAGAGAGCGCTAGACCGCTCCACTTTTTTAGCTGCTGTGTCAGCGTTGCCCTAAAGAATTTCAATTGTTTAATGGCGATCGCTACATCGACTTGCTGGCAATGGTTTCGTTGAGCCCAACTTGATGGAGCAATGACTGGAGCAGTGCTTCTCCTTTAGCGAGATCGGGACTACTTGCTGGTGTATCCAACAAAGCAGTGAGGGCATCGTACCAGAGTCCACTACCTGCATAGTCAGCAGCTTTTTGAACGTTAGATGTCGCCCTCGCTAAGCATTCCTTGAGTTCTGTGCTAGGCGTAACGCGATCGATCCAGCCACGGGCATAAACCGATTGGGAAGGACGTTCGGGATTGCAAATCAAAGACACTGTCCAGCGATATTCTTTACCAACTTGTAGCTCTGCTGCTTCAGGAGGCAGGGTAAATTGCATAATTCCCGCCTGTTTAACAGGTAGCTCCTTAACGAAAATAGGCTGGGCTGCACCCGTTTCAGTCAGGGCAAATTGCAATGGCATCGAGGGGACTGCGGAGAGATACCAAGCAAAGGTGGGACGAGCGGCGATCGTGCGAGCGGTATGATCGTTAGGAATTAGCAACTGTAGGCTGACAGGCTGAGCGTTGGGGCATCCTCTTGCGCCACCTCCCTGAGTGCGCTGTGGACGAGAGCGACCCGCTGGAGGCACATATCCCTGCTCGGTATGTGCGAACAACATCGCTGGCTCACACAACCCGATCAGCAAAGCTCCAGCTAGACCCATTGAAGCGTGAAGATGTAATTTTTTTAGTATAGGAGTCATTACCCACCTCATAATTTTTAGATGTCTTAGCCCAAAACACATCCGATCGACGGTTACTTTGGATGTTTGTTGACTGATAAAACTGAATCACTAAGAACCTACAAAATTTTAGAATTTGAACTCAAAGATAAATTTTATGACTAAATTCTTAACAGAAAAATGATGGAAACCTAATAAAAACCATAAACTGTGTAGGTTACAATCCCAGTCTACAATATATTTATCTCGGATTGAACTCTAAAGCAATCAAATGTCCTGTGGCAATTAATTGTCTAATTTATTGTCAGAGTTTTCTATGAAGATCCCATTGAACTCAACGATCTACTTGCGACATCCAAACCGTGCCAAATTTCCTTCCAAGAATCATCCTAGCTCTCTATTTTGGTTGGGGCTTACGATTGCTTGGCTAAATGCTACGTTCAGTTGTCCAACCCTGCCAAGTACAAGAGCATGGGCAGAAACCGAAGGTACGAGTCAACAGGCGGAGTCTTTTTATCAGAAGGGACAGTTTCGCGAGGCGATCGCCCTGTGGTTGCAAATGCTGGAGCAGGTGACGAGTCCCCCAATCAAAGCAGCACTTCATAGCAATTTGGGGATTGCCTATCGTCAAGTCGGGCAGATGTCTGAGGCGATCGCGCAATGGCAGCAGGCGATTAAAATCTATCAAACCATTTATCAAACCTCTAACGACCCAAGCGATCTCACGAAACTCATCCAAGTAACGATCGATCGGGCACAGACCTATACAGCGATCGGTCAACATCGACAGGCAATCGACTTACTGCGATCGGTAGTACCGTTGTTAGCGCAATCGGCCAAGCGTCCAGAATATCAACAACTGGCGATCGCCACCCAGGGAGCCCTAGGGAATGCCTACTTTGCTGCGGGTGACTACGATCGAGCCCTAACCTTCTATCAGGAGGGGATGAACCTCGCGTCTGCACTTACAGAGAATTCCAAATCCTTAGCTTTGGGATGGCTAAATGTCGGTAATGCCTTAGCCAAACGGGCAGAACGTTACAATATCCAGATTAAATCTGCAAAAGATGAGGGAGAACGGATAGAGGTAGCACGCCTAAAAGAACTACGCGATCGCGATTTAGCAGAAGCCCGCAGTGCCTACGATCGCAGCCTCAATCAAAAGCTCCAACATCCCGATCCGCTATTTAGGGTAAAAGTTCTGCTCAATCTTGCCCACCTTCTTAGAGATTCTAAAAACGAACAATTTGCCAGCTATCAACAGGAAGCCGCAGCAATGCTTGCTGCAATCCCTCCTTCTCGCGACAAAGTCCAAGCCCTGATCGATCTGGCTTCTCTTTCTCCAACATTGAATCCTAAAATCCGCTCTACCCAAGAGATTGTTACCCTCGAGAACGCGATCGCTACTGCCCAAATCATTGGCGATCGGCGATCGGAATCCTTTGCCCTAGGTTCGCTAGGTCGAATTTACGAACTGCGCGGCGAGCTGGCGCAAGCACTGACTTTTACCGATCGCGCCCAATGGATCGCCCAACAAATTAATGCAGGAGATAGCCTCTATCGCTGGCAGTGGCAAGCAGGCAGGATTTATAAAGCGCAAGGGAAACATCAAGACGCGATCGTGGCTTATCGCCAAGCGATCGCATCCTTACAGAGCATTCGCAGCGATCTTATCGCCGCCGATCGCAGCTTTCAATTTGACGTGCGCGACGAAGTTGAGCCCGTCTATCGCGAGTTGATGGAGTTATTGTTGGCAGCACCCGAATCCCCTACTCGCAACCGCCAAATCGAAGAAGCCCTACAAGTTTCCGAACTATTGCGTTTATCGGAACTACAAAACTTTTTTGGCGATGAATGCTTAGAAATTCAGGCCGTGCGTCAAGTCGAGCAAATTTTTGGGCAACAAAAAGCCGCCTTTGTCTATTCCATTATTCTCGATCGCCAAACTTACATGGTTCTACGCTTACCCGATGGCAGGCTCAAGACCTTTCAGGTTGAGCGATCGCAGGAGCAGTTTGGCAAAAAGATCGAGTCCTTCCGTTTTGCCTTAGAAAATATCGCCACTGACGAATACCTCTTGCCTTCTCAAGAAATTTATAATTTACTAATCCGTCCGATGGAGGCAGATTTAGCGCGATCGCAGATCGATTTACTAGTATTTATTAATGATGGGGCTTTGCGAAGCATTCCGATGGCAGCCTTACATGACGGCAAGCAATTCTTAATTCAAAAATACCCCATTGTTTCTCTGTTAGGCACAAATCTTTCCAGCGCATCCACAGATTTGCCTCAGCTACGCCTGATTTCCTTTGGACTCAGCGAAGCGATTGCGCCCTTTACAGCCTTGCCAAGCGTGCCCCAAGAACTTCAAGAAATTAACAACTTAATCGGCGGCGAGAAGTTTCTAAATCGCGATTTTACCTTTGAAACCTTAGAGCGCAAAATCAAAGAGGGCTTTACGGTTGTCCATATTGCATCCCATGCTAAGTTTGGGACTACGCCAAACGCAACATTTGTCCAGGCATTCGATCGCCAAATTTCCCTAGAGCAATTGGAAACGCTATTACGTTCTAGTGCTAGTTCCATCGAACTATTGGTTTTAAGCGCCTGTCAGACCGCAGAGGGTGATAACCGCGCAACCTTAGGATTGGCAGGCATGGCACTGCGATCGGGTGTAAAAAGCGTGCTTGCACCGCTTTGGGCAGTGAATGATGAGGATGTAGTCCCTTTGATGGCAGATTTTTATCGTGAATTGCGCAAACCTGGCGTAACGAAAGCGGTGGCATTGCAACGCGCCCAAATCAAGAGCATTACCAGCTATAGCGGGCATCCTGCGATCTGGTCTCCATTTATCTTGGTAGGAAATTAGACTTGACTCTATAAAATAGAAGTCCTTGCCAAAATGTAAAGCTGCGTAAAGTTTAGATCGATGGGAGAATGTGGCACTATGATGGTGTAGGGGGGAAGACACGAACATCACAGGATGTCGTGAACAATGTAAGTATGATTTTTTTGCGAACCTATCACAGTAAATATCCAAATCTAGCCTTGCAAGCGATCGCAAATGGAGTGCTTGCCTTAGGTTTAAGTTTTGTAGGAAATTTACTATGCAAACCATCGATCGCTTCGGCGCAGCCCGTATCCGATAGCACAACTGGGACGCTGGTTACACCCAATCTCACGATTAATGGAATTCCTAGCGATCGCATTGATGGGGGAACTCAGAGAGTGAATAATCTCTTCCACAGCTTTAGCCGCTTTGATGTGGCAGGCGGACGGGGTGTTTATTTTAGCAATCCTGCCAATGTCGCAAATATTTTTGCCCGCGTGACGGGTGGCACGGCTTCTACGATCCTCGGGCGATTGGGTGTGTTAGGAAATGCCAATCTGTTTTTGCTCAATCCTCAGGGCATTCTCTTTGGACCTAACTCAAGTTTAGATTTGAATGGCTCTCTATTTGTGACTTCAGCCGATCGCATCCATTTTGCCGATGGGACAACCTTTAGTGCGGTCAACCCTGAGCCTTCATCTTTATTGACTTCCAGCATTCCAGTCGGTCTTGGTTTTGGCTCTAATCCTGGTCGAATTGTAGTCCAAGGCTTAGGAAATCAGCTTGTAACACAGTCTATTTATAGTCCAATTAATACAGCGACTTCTCCTGATGGATTAAAAGTTCAACCAGGAAAAACCATTGCCCTAATTGGTGGCGATATCCTTTTGGATCGTGGCATTTTAACCGCCCCTAATGGCAAAATTGAGCTAGGTAGCGTGCGAGGAGGAATCGTTGGCTTAAACCCAGACACGACACTTAACTACAGTAATATCATAAGTTTTGGCAACATCGAAACCAGATCTGCCGCAGGACTAAACGCCAGTGGATTGATTCAGTTGCAAGCAGAAAATATGTACTTGCGCGGTTCAGATATTTTATCTCAAAATTTTAGCAATCTGCCCGCAGGGAATATTATCCTTAATGCCACAGGCTCTATTGAAGCTGGAAATATTAGAAGTGAAATTTTTGGCTCAGGTGCAGGTAGCTCTATCTTGATTTCGGCGAAACATCTGGCGATCGCTAATGGTACAGGCATTGCTACGCGTTCCTATAGCAATGCCAACGGTGGAAATATCAGTTTCAACATATCAGATTCTTTTTCTATCGATGGTTTTAGTGCGAGTGCGCTTGGCAATAATATTGTTACGAGTACAGTGAATTCCTTATCCTTTGCGAATGGAAAGTCAGGGGATTTAAGTGTTTCCACAAAGCAATTTCAAATATTAAACGGGGGAATCTTCACGACGACCGCAGTAGGAACGGGTAATGGTGGGAATATTAACATTCAAGCTGATTCCATCAAACTTCAAGGGTTTGTCCCGACGCTCTTTATCCCCAGTGCAATTTCTGCTTCAACGCTCACACTGGGCAATGCTGGCAACGTAACCATCAACACGCGTTTATTGTCTGTTTTAGATGGTGGTAGACTCGATGCTTCCACTGCTGCTGTTGGTTCGGCTGGCAGTTTGACGGTCAATGCTTCCGAACAAATTTTAGTCAGCGGTACTGTACCGAATTCCCGCAATCCCAGTTTGATTATTTCTTCAGCAAATGCGCTCGATCCATCTTTACAGCAACTTATTGGTGTGACATTGCCTTTAGTCGGTAATTCTGGCGAGTTAACTATCAATACGCCCAAACTAGAAGTAACCAATGGTGCAAGGGTTTCTGTTAGCAATGATGGTATGGGTGTGGCTGGAAATTTAAGCGTGAATGCAAATACCATCTTAGTCAGCGATCGCGGTAGCATCACAGCAGCAACTGCTTTGGGTCGAGGAGGAAATATTAACTTACAGGTGCGCGATCTGCTTTTGTTGCGAGGCGGTCAAATTTTAGCCACTGCGGGGGGAACGGGAAATGGCGGCAACATTACAATCGATGCAGGGCTAATCGTGGGTGTAGAAGGAAGCCAAATTAATGCGAACGCATTTATGGGGACAGGTGGCAATATTTTTATTAGGGCACAAGGCTTGTTTTTTACGCCTGATAGTTCGATTACAGCCAGTTCTACATTAGGTATTAGTGGGATTGTATCTGTCTCGAACCTCGATCTAACTTCCAAAAATGCTTTTGTCTCGCCATCGCTCGAATTCGTCAAGGTCGATACCCTAGTCTCAAACAGTTGTTTGGCAAAGCGCAATGCCACCCAGGGCAGCTTTGTCGTAACGGGGGCAGGCGGATTGCCCGATAATCCTTACAATCGTTTTGTGGGGGGATATCCTGTGACACCGATTCAGCCAATTCCCGACTTGGCAAGTTCCCTTTCACCCTCCACAAATCCTAACTCTTTAAATCCTAATTCTTTAAGCCCTAGCTCCTTACCCCCTAACTCTTTAAAGAATCCACAGGATAACCGACAATGGCAACCAGGCGATCCGATTGTGGAGGTGCGAGGTTTAGCGAAGACAAGTAGCGGAGAAATTTTACCCGTGGTTTCCTATGCCGAGGCGATCGCGTTGCTATGTCCTCCAAATCCTAAAAACCCGTCACCTGCAACAAAAAATTAAGGCTTTGGGTTTGGGTTCCACTTCCGAGGTTGTTGACAGAAGTTAGCGGTGTTGCCCACTCTAACTTTACCCGCACATTGGGGTGAGGATTCCAATGTAGACCGATGCCCGCACTGGATAGCGTACTAGGAGGAATATCGCTATTGCGGCTACTCCAAACCCGACCAATATCGAAAAACGGAGCGATTTGTACTAAGCCTAGCGCGCGATCGCGTAACAAGGGTATGCGAAATTCGACCGTACCGAGCACTCCACTATCGCCAACACCCAGATTTTGGCGGTAGCCACGCACGGTTTCACTGCCACCAATGCCAAACTGTTCGAGCGGTAAAAGCGAATTGTCGGTGAGTTGCGTCCCCAATCGGACGATTGAGATAAAGTCCTTTCCTAGGGCTTGTACCCACTGAAACTGTCCTTGCCAGCTAAAAAATCTGCCATCTGTTCCCGAGTCATTCACCGTTGCGCCAAAAATGCCAAGCCCAAAATTAAACTGCGATCGCGCGTCCAACACTCGATTGGTCGTACGTTCTGACCAGGCTTGGCTAACGCGCAAAACACTCACCGCCGAACGTCCATTTTCAGGACCAACTGAAAAAGAGAAGGGAATATCATCGAGTAAAAATGTTTGGCTTTCCCTTAGGTCAAGCGTCAGACCTAAAGAAAGTTCGCTGTTGGGATCGCGAAACAGGAAATGGCGATAACCGATGGAAGCAGTTTGCGATCGGCTATTAATTCCGATCGATGAGAAAGGCGGTTCGATAATTCGACTCGAATCCCAGTCATAACGCAGTAACAAATCGGACTGATCAGTTATGGGTAATTCATAGCGCACGCCATATCTGCGCGTGCCTTCCGTACCTCCTAGATCGATTCTCAAAAGATCGCCAAAACCAGTGAGATTGCGGGTAGCCACAGTACCATATAGCCCCGTATCCCCCACGCTAGGAGACTCAATATTGGCAAGTGTCAGCGAGCCGATCCAAGGATTCGCTTCTGTCAGTTGCACGGTCAAAACATTGCGACCGACACTACTTCCTGCTTTTAGTTCAGCTTTTACAGAACTAAATAAGGGATTGATTTGTAAGAGTTGCAAACTTGATTCGAGGCTGCGGATATTAACTGGTCGCGATCCCACTTGCGTAAGACGCGATCGCGCGTAATCCTCCTGTAAACGGGACAAGCCTACAATATCAATACGTTCCAGTTCACCCTCTACGACTTGAACGCGAACGATCCCCTTCGTAAAATCTTGGTTTTGTACGGGTAGAAATGCTCCCGAAGTTAGATAGCCGTTGCGTGTATAGAGATCGGTAATGGCAGCACGAATTGCCAATAAGTCTTGTGTGGTGGATAACTTGCCTAAAAAAGAAGCAACTTCTTGCTGTAATTCCTGCTCGGAAAAGACCGTACTGCCCAGTATTTCAATCTTGCGAACAGTTACAGTCACTTCTTGGGCGATCGCAGGAGAGTTTGGAGGGATGTTCTGAGCGCTAACTGCGGTTGCGAAGCTTATTTGAGCGGCAAAGAACAAGAGCCATAACTTATCCAACTTCATAGATTTAAAAAAGCCTGTTACCCAAATACACGATTGGGACTGTAAATATTACTGAAACTGAGTAAATTCGTCACAGAATGCGAATTCTGCTCGATAGTTAACTTATGGCTGGCGACCTCGATCTGGCAGGCATCCCAACGCAGTTGCATCGGCATATGTTATGACAGGCACGATCTGCCCACTTGCGGTCTTGGTTACCCCCCGCATTTCGACTATCGGATCGCCTACCTGCCATTGCCAGCTAGATGAAGGCGATCGCTGGTCAGCGCCTGGTGTTAGCAAGGGCTTGACTTGGATATGCGGCAAGTCTTGGATTGATGTTACATGATACTCGCCCACAAATCGATTGTAAGGATTATAGGGTAAACCACCCGCTCCAGTAACGACAAAACTGCCTTGGGCAGCATTGCGCTTTGCCAAACAACTATTGGTAATAAGAATGTTATTTTCCCGATAATTACCTAATAATAATGCAAATTTAAGATAGTCTGCTAAATCCAAATATTCTGCTTCTCGAAATACAAGGATATTGCTAATCAGATTGGTAATGGTTGTGGCTCCGAATCCACCTTCAGCATTTGATGCACCAAAGAGCAACGCAAATTGACCGCTAAAAAAAAGACGTAAGCCACCCGCCCCTAGCCCATTCAAAAAAATCGAATTGTTGCTGCCTGCTGTACCAGGAGCTTGCAGAATAATACCCACTGAACTATTCCCATTACCTTGCTGGATTTTTCCGCTAGGTGCCGTCAACAAACCATTGCTAACTAAAAAATCACCGCCATTTTTGGGAACGATCGCTAGTGGAGCAGCAAATTGGCTTTCTAAGGCATTAGATTGAACGTTTCCAGCGTTATTACCAAAGCCCAAACCGATCGGGATGCTAGAAGTCAGTAAAGATGCAGGCTCAGGATTGACCGCACTAAAGGTCGTAGTATCTACAAAGTAGATGCGATCGGCTGATGTCAGCACAAGAGAGCCAGTAACATCCAAACTCGCATTCGGTGACAAAATAATACCTTTGGGGTTGAGCAGAAATAAATTTGCACTACCCAGAACTCCCAATCGACCGAGAATATTTGAATTTGTCCCCCCTGTCACCCGCGCGAATATACTGGTGATACCCGCAGGGTTGCTAAAATATACACCGCGATTATTGGCGACATCGAACCTCGTAAAACTTTGAAAAAGGTTGTTTCCGCGTTGCGTGCCCCCATCAATGCGATCGCTAGGAATTCCATTAATTATAAGGTTGGGGGTAACTTGCGTTCCAGTTGTGCCATCCGATACGGGCTGCGCGAAAGCACACAGGGGAAACGCAAAACTGCTAGCCAATCCACATGTAATTGCCCAAAGGCTGCGCTTGGACTTTTGTAGGCAAGATAATAAGCGATCGGTATTCAATGTTTCATTCATTTCGTCAAGCTTGAGCCAAGTTTTGGGAATGCTTGTAATAGCTTAAGTTTAATGGAAAGTTATGGATGATTGCCCAAATTTCTATCAGGTGTAAGGTTGAGGCTTGAAAGTCAACAAGATTTGATATCCTTGGCAAGCATTGCAGTAGTTAGCCATCGGTCAAAACAAAAAGGGACAATAGTATATTGTCCCTCTCTTTTAGGTTTTTATATTTATTGCCTTCTCAAACTCTAAATTAAGCCTGAGCTTGCTTGGCCTGAGCTTTACGTCTCTTGATTTCAGCACCACTGAATACCCCTGCTGCAAGGATCGCTCCAACAGCAAGACCAGGAACTGGTACCGGTCTCGCTACAGTATCGGTATCTGCGTCAAAAACCAACCTTTGATTTGTGGCGAAACCGTTTCTCCAGGTAAGTGTTAGATTGCCATAGATATCGCCGACAGCAGGATTGCCATTGACATTAACAATATCGCCATACTCAACGAAATCAGGTGCTAAAAAACCGATGGCGGCAGCGAAAGTTATACCTTGTGCTGAGTCTGGTGTACCTGGAGATGGGTCAGTTTGATCAAAAACTGTCGAGCCAGTAATCGCATTAATGAACAAAGAAGATATAGTCTTGGATCCGGTGTTGATAAACGTCCAATCTCCACCAAAGGTATCTCCTGTTTGAGATAGAGACCAGTCGCTTGTGGATGCTCCCCCTGATCCAGCACCTGTTGCCGCCCATACTGCCGAACTAGTTGAATTGTCAGTATAGGTTACTTTGACTTGCATTCCAGTCATTTGATCGCCAAAAGTCTGAAAGCCAGTGATACCTGTAATGGAAGCAGCTTGGGCTGAGCTAGCAATACCCAAAACCGACGCAATGCCAAATATTCCAGCAATAGCCTTAGATAATTTCATAGTTTTATTAGAGGGGTAATGAACTAAGAGAGAATACTATCGATACTGAAGAGACTGTTTGAGAACTCCGAAAGTTTCATTAAGTTTCATTTTTCATGACGTTTCGCTACAGAAAAATGGGGCTTCCGATTTCACGATTTATTTGGAGCTAACCAAAACAATGATGAGAATTGATGATTTCTTAAAACAGAACTCTAAAGGTTATGTCAATAAACTGTGTAGGCTAACCGTAACATATCTGCATTTAGTTTTCGGCTAGGCAAAGTTATTCCATCAGTTATATAAAATTTATATAAAAGTTATATGTAGCATGTAGACGTTATTTATAAGTCTTCCTGTTATATAGGTGAAATACCCACACAGTAAGCAACTTTAGTTGTTTGTAATGCAACTTTTAGCAACGAATCATTAATTACCAAAACTTAATCAAGACGGAGAGTACAGCTTATTTAGCTTAGTAGAGACATTGAGGGGTAAGGCATCTGCTAAGTTCTAAACCGCTAAATTGTGATGTAAGCGCAACATTTGTTAATCTAAGTCTTTAGATTTGTAAAGTTGTTCGCAAAGAAATTTGATTTGAAAAGGCAGCCAAAATCTCAAGCTATGTTTAGTTAGGTAAGGTTACTTCAAGCTATCTGTACAGAAGGTTACTGAAAAGTTATTTTTGAGAGAAGCGATCGCGTTTAAATCACCCAGTAAGGTAGTAAATTCAGTAATTAGGTTTAACCAATTCTTGCGAATTTAGAGGGAGATGTGTGAGTGATGCTATTTAAACTATTCTTGCTTACCTTGCTGAACGCCCCTTCGCTGGAAGTCATCAAAAGTCCAGCAGATTTTGCGGCAAAGCTTTCTCAAACATCGCAAAGCGCGATTTCTTTCAGGATTCGTTCCGACGCGAATGTCATCGCTGAGACCAAACCCACAAATAGACCCACAGACAAACCTACAAGTTTTATCAGACCGTTAACTCCTAAAGCCGTCATTGAAAGACTCTTTACAACTAAACTTCAAAAGAATTGGTTTGCCGCCGAGTTTTTGGCACAGGTCTCAACAGACCAAATTGAGGCGATAATTGCCAGTCTCAAACCCCTCCTAGGCACTTACAAACAAGTCAAAGAATCAGGGGAAAACTATGTGGTAATTGGCGAGCGCGGCACACTTCCCGTCACAATTGCGCTGAACGATCGCGGGCAAATTTCTGGTTTGTATTTTGGCAATCCAAGCATTAACGATGTCAAGGATGTTGTGAAAGGCTTTAAAGATTTACCAGGTCAAGTCGGGCTTTTGGTCATGGAAGAAACCTCTCCACGCATTACGATCGATGAAGACACTCCCCTTGCTGTGGGTTCGGCTTTTAAACTAGCGGTGTTAAAGGCACTTAAAGCTCAGATTGCATCAGGCAAGCGAACTTGGAGCGAGGCGATCTCGCTTAAAGCCAAACACAAAGTACTCCCCACAGGAATTTTGCAAACTTGGCCAGAGGGATCTCAGCTAACGATTCAAAGCGTGGCAAGTTTGATGATTTCCCAAAGCGATAACACAGCTACCGATATGCTGATCGATCTGGTTGGGAGAGAGACAATCGAAGCGATCGCCACCAGAAATCGTCCTCTTTTAACTTTGAGAGAATTCTTTGTACTCAAGAGTTCCCAAAATTCAGAGTTATTAAAACGCTATCATTCTAGCAGTGAGGCAGAACGAAGGAGCCTATTGATGGAGCTAGCCAAGCTTCCACTCCCAAAAGCTGAGGAACTTTCATTAATACCTAGTATCGAGTTAGAAGCAGAATGGTTTCTGACCAATAGAGAACTCTGCAATTTGATCGAAGATGTTGCAGACCTGCCGTTAATGTCGATTAACCCTGGTGTCGCAAATCCGAAAGACTGGGAGCGCATTGCATTTAAAGGCGGATCTGATATGGGTGTTCTCAATCTAACCACATGGCTTAAAGCCAAAAGTGGAAAAACCTATTGTGTCTCAGCCACATGGAATAACACCACAGTTCTAGAAGAAGCTAAGTTTTTTAGTCTATACTCAGCCCTGCTCGAAAGCTTGAAATAACGCTCATTGCCAACATGAAAACCCTTGCCTTAATCGCTCACGATCGCAAAAAAGATAGCATCGTTCAGTTTGTCAAAGAGCATCAAGATGTGTTTGCTCGATTCCATCTGATTGCTACAGGAACAACTGGACAGCGCATTCAAGACGCGACAGACTTACCTGTGGAATGCGTGTTATCAGGACCATTGGGCGGTGATGCCCAAATTGCAGCGCAAGTTGTTACAGGCAATATCATTGCTGTTTTCTTTTTTATCGATCCGCTCTACGCTCAGCCGCACGAACCAGATATTTTGGCGCTTTTACGTGTTTGCGAACTATACAATGTTGCGATCGCGGTCAATCTGGCAACTGCCGAAGCTGCGATCGCGATGTTGGCAAAACAGCTCATGTAAATGCTATCCAGCCGTAATGCTTCTAAATAGATAGCCAGCGATTAACCCGATCAAAAGTGCCCAAATTTGCCCAGACTTGACGAAACCATTCCAGCCTTTGCCCATATCACCTAAAACATCTTGGTTAAACTGTTGGGCTAAGGTTGTCCAATCTGTATCGAAAACATTAAAATCTAGCAGATTGAAGTTAAAAAGATTGACATCAAAACTGCTAACATCAACAGAACCAATTAGGGAAGAGAGAATATCAATCATAATTTAAGACCACAGAGTTCACTTTTAAATTTGGCGGGAGTTGGAAGGGGACTTAGATTGTACTTAAGCTGAGACTTGCTTATTTTGGCATTTTAGGACGACCAAAGTCATATCGTCGCTATGACTATGACCTTCTCCGATAAAATCTTGCACCTGTTTGAAAATGTAGTCAAGTATTGCCTGAGGATGGTTAATTTCTGAGGACTCGGGAATGCAATGTTGACAAGCATAATCTAAAGCCTGTCGTAGATTTTCTTCGTCAAAGCGATCGCCTTTATCATTGGCGGCTTCGGTAAAGCCATCGGTGTAGTAGATCACAACATCATTGGGCTGTAGATGGACGCTACGCTCTTCAAACTTGGAGCCGACCTCTAGACCGATCAGCGCCCCAACTGTATCTAAAGCATGGACTGTGCGGGTTTGCGATCGCCACAGCAACGCAGGGGTATGCGCCGCATTGCTAAAGGATAAAATCTGTGTTTTGGGATCGTATTCCGAGTAGAACATGGTCACGAAACGATGAGATTTCTCTAGGTCATCGTACATAACCTCATTTAGATGTTCGAGAATTTTACTGGGGGAATGACTATTCAGCACTTCAGCCCGCAGCATTCCTCTGGTCATGGTCATGATGAGACCCGCAGGCACACCTTTCCCCATGACATCCCCAACGACAAAACTCCAACGTTCGCCTTTTTGAATGGGAATGAAGTCGTAGTAGTCGCCTCCGACACGGCTTGCCGTCAGACAACGCGCCGCAATTTCTATCCCTTGAATCACTGGGCAGTTGCGAGGTAAGAGTTGCCGTTGAATCTCTGCACCGATCTCTAGCTCTCGATCTTGGCGTTCTTTTTTGATTAATTCTGCGGCTAATTCGTTATTTTCTAGACCCACTGCCGTTTGATCGGCAACTAGGCGCATCAACTTGCGCTTGGTATCATCCCAAGGATAATCAGTCTTGCGGCTAAAGATGTACAGGCGACCGCGCACGGCATTTTTGACTAGGATCGATGTCCCGAATAGATGGACATCTGCCCCTAAGTAGCGACTGACTAATTCATCTAAAGCTGTCGTCGAACCTGAGAATACTTGCTGGATTGCCCGTTCGATCGCATACCGCACCTGTTGAGATTGCATGCCATGGGCACCATTATCGGGGCAGTGCAAAGACTCTAGGCTCATCTGTCCGCTTGATTTAAATAAAATCAGCGCCCCACCATCGGAGTCAGTTACCCGACAGGCAATTAGGGGGATTAATTCTAAAAACTGGTTGAGGTTACTCAGACTGCGGAGGGCATAGCCCAAGAAGCTCAATAGCTCAGAGATTTTTTCACGATCTTGATTGGACCGCCGTAAGATTTCTTTTAGATCTTTCACCAACACAAGCGAGTCATCTAGTTCAGTTCTAGAGACTTTTTTGGGTGGAGACGATTTTCTAGGTGGCAGTGATAAAGACATACTGTGGCAAAAATCTTGGGCGAAAATCTTAGGCAACAGTCTAGGGCAAAAATGCTAGAAATAAAAAAAATTCTCGAAAGTAATTCAGCAAATTTAGTCAAATAGTTTAGCGTAACTTGCAGTCAAAAGCTGATAAATATCTATGTATTCAGTATTCATATGGGTTGAGAGATTTACTAAGGATTTACTTAGATCGAAGTGTCAACCCATCGGGGGGAGATTTAATCTAGTTGCTCAAGAGTGCCTCAACAAACTCATAACTAGAGAAGGGTCTTAAGTCTTCGATCCCCTCGCCTGCACCAATAAAGCGAATGGGGAGTCCGAGTTGTTGTACGACCGCGATCGCTACACCGCCTTTGGCTGTTCCATCTAATTTGGTTAGCACGATACCGCTAATACCCGCAGATTTAGAAAAGACCTCAGCTTGGCGTAAGCCGTTTTGCCCTAACGTGGCATCTAAAACCAATAAAGACTCAATGGTTGCCTCAGGCGCTTTTTTATCAACAATGCGTCTAATTTTGCTGAGTTCCTCCATTAAATTGTTTTTGTTTTGGAGTCTTCCAGCCGTGTCAATTAGCAACAGTTCCGAGCCACGCGCTTGCGCCGCTATGATAGCATCAAACACCACGGCGGCGGGATCGGTATTTTTACCCGTATTGGCGATCACCTCGACCTGCGAGCGATCGCCCCAAGCCTGAACCTGCTGTACGGCTGCTGCCCTAAATGTGTCGGCGGCAGCAATTAAAGTTTTATATCCAGATTTGTTAGCAATATGGGCAAGTTTGCCGATCGTAGTAGTTTTGCCAGCTCCATTAACGCCCGTAATCAACCAGATATTTAGTTGATTTTTTTCGGGGACTAGATTGGCAACCGGTGGTTTCTTGTTAGCCCCTTTTTTCTCGACCAACAGCGGTGCATCCAGCATTTCTCGCAAAATTTGCTTTAAGAAGGCGATCGCGGCTTCTGGTGGTAAGACTTCATCTCTGAGTTTGGTTTGCAGGGCTTGGACAATTTTGTCGGTTGCCTGTACGCCCACATCGGCTTGCAGCAATAAAGCCTCAATCTCATCAACATCATCAGCACCGAGAGGCCCTTTTCCTACTAAGGCTTTAAGTTGATTTACCAGCGTTAACCGCGTCTTATCTAAGCCTTGACGCAAGCGCTTTAACCATGTGATTTCCTCTGCCGAAATATCTTCGGGTCGCCGTCCCTGAGAGGCTAGAACCTCTGCCGACCACAGAAAACTCTCATCGAAGGGGAGTTGGGGTTCGTAAGTGATTTGAACCTGTGGTTGGGTCTGGGCTACAACCACGGGCTGAGGAGTTTCGGGTTCTGGTTCGACGATCGCATTTGCCTCCAATGCCGCAATTCTGGCAAGGCGATCGGACTCAGATTGCATCCAAAATGGTAAAGGTACGGTTGGTTCCTCGTTGGGATCGAAGGTCGAGGATTCAGGCAAATTTTCTGGAACTGACTCGGCGGCAACAGGCTCTGCAACAGTTTCTATAACTGGTTCTGCAATTGGTTCAGGTGTTGGTTCGACGATAGGTGCGTCCGTAACAACAGGTTCCTCAACAGTCGGAGTTATAACGGCTTCAACAGCAGTTTCAGGAATACTTTCAGCAGCAGGCTCGGGGATAGTTTCTGGAATCCCTGCATCAATGATTTCAACGGTTTCGGCGATGGGTTCGACCGCTGACGGCGTATCTTGGCTGCGATCGGTTACTAAGATCGCTTCAGGTTCGGACTCAAGACTTGCTTCCACTGGGGGAGCGGTTACTAGCTCAGGAGTCGTTTCAGGAACTGCATCTGGGATGAATTCGCTAGAAGGCTCTACAACAGGTTCTGTAATAGGCTCGGCAACAGGATCGGCAGAGATCGTTTCTGTGGGCAACTCTGCTTCTGCTTCAACAGAGATGTCTGGGGTCGCTGCTTCGGCGATCGGCTCTGAAATAGGTTCTGATACGGGCTCTGAAACAGGTTCTGAAATAGTTTCTGCAATTGGCTCTGTTGCAACTGGTTCCGCCGACTCTGTCAGCGGTTCGGGTGGCTGTTCGGTGACTAGCTCAGTCGTTGGTGATGTCGCAGGTGTTGATTCGGTAACTTCAGGTTGAACGACCTCAGCCTGTTGCTTTTGAATATTGACGTAGGCAGCTTTTGCCCAATTGAGTAAATCTTGAGACTGAGGCGTAGAAGTAGCTGTGGTTTCGGCTGGAGGTGCGACAGGTTCTGCCTCTGCTTGACTTTCAGCTTTTTGCTCTTCTACAGACTGCGCTTCAGACTGCTTTTCATCGTCAAATTTGCGCCGAAACCAATTAAAAACCATGCCTCTACCTTCACTATCTTGCTGCGATCGCTGCTAAATGTTACACATCGAAATCAATAATTACGACTGTAACGCTTTAACTGTAGATAGTTTAAGACTTTTCGGCACGATTACTCTGTAGGGTTTCCCGAAACAGTTTTATAGTTCTTCAAACTCTTCTTCGGGGATTACTTGCTTTGGCTTATCCGTGCCCCAAGCATCTTTAATTTGCTGCCTGGTTTCTTCGCGATAGCCCTTGGCTTTAGGATAGCCATCCTCAAAGTCATCATAGTCATCGTAATCATCATCCAGAGGTGGAGGTGTGACTGGTCTAACAGGTTTAGGCTCGGGTCTGGACTCGGGTCTAGGCTCGGCTCTAGCTTGACGGCGTGGAGGTGGTGAGACGGGTACGCGTTCTTCTGACCAGTTATCCTCTTCTTCCCATGCTTCTTCGCGACGATAGACTGGACGCTGCTCTGGTTGTCGATCGCTATAGGAACTATTCGATCGCTTGCCCGAAGACAAGGCGTTATCGCGCAAGTTGTTAAAGGTGGCAGGAGGCATGTTGTACTCATCCTCAAACTCGTCTTCCCAAGGAGGCTTGCCTAAACCTAGTCGCTCTAAGATCCCTTTAGAAAGCTGCGTCATCCGATCTTCCATGCCCTCGGTGACAATGATGCGATCGCGGCCGACGGCAATAATCTCATTGACATCAAGCTCGTAGGTGCTGATCACGGCGGACGGAATCAAGGGGCTACCGAGGGAAGCCAAAATGAGATAGACCAGATCGCCAGTCTCAGGGTCAAACTTAAAATCTCTGACTTTACCCAGCAACTCGCCCGATTCTGTGACCACTTCATTCCCGATCAGGTTGGTATATTTCTCGGTCACGAGAATGTCTTCTAAGACCGATTCATCATCGACGAGGATGGCATCGGGCCCCAACAGTGAAATGCGATCGAGGGTCATGTAAAAGGTGTCACCAATACCGATCGGTGTGCCCGGAATAAACCGCTCAGCTACGCTTAGTCCCATTACTCTGCGCTGATCGACATCCAGCCAAATTTGCGTAACAATACCTAACCTCGTGGCGGTCGCTTTACTAATAACTTGTACACCCAGAATAGAAGCGCGTTGGCGGATTGTTTCAGATTGCATCATGGCTGTGATGGGATAATCAAATTTCCCGTTTTGGGACTAAAGAGTAACAGATCGAACAAAATCTGACCTGATTTTAGCAGACTCGGATCTTGGGAATAGTGAGAGGATACCGAATAGGTATTTTAACTTATGTGGGTTCCCTTGCTTCAATCGGCGTGTAAGTAATATCGTGCAACCCCGTGTAAACCTGAGTTGGACGGAAAAGGCGGTTATCCGCAAGCTGTTCTTTCCAGTGGGCTAACCAACCTGGTACGCGGGCGATCGCAAAAATCGGCGTAAATAAGTCCAAAGGAATACCTAGTTTCTTGTAAACCAAGCCCGAGTAAAAATCGACATTTGGGTAAATACCTTTGGCAGAGAGTTTTTCGGTAGCCTGTTTTTCTAGTTCTAGGGCGATGTCATAGTAGCGATCGTGACCAAACTGATCGAATAACTTGTGGGCTAGATCTTGCAAAATCGGAGCGCGGGGATCTTTAACTTTATAGACGCGATGCCCAAAGCCCATGATTTTTTCCTTGCGCTCAATTTTGCGTTCTAGGAAGGGCTTAACATTCTCAATGCTGCCGATTTCTTCGAGCATCTTCATGACTTCTTCATTTGCCCCACCATGCAGAGGTCCTGCAAGCGTACCGATCGCCGAGCTTAAAACCGTGTAGGGATCTGTGAGCGTGGAGGCTGTCACCAAAGCCGAAAAGGTTGAGGCATTGACCGTATGCTCGGCATGTAAGGTAAGACAAACATCAAATACATGGGCAGCCAGCGGATCGGGCACTTTCTCGTTGAGCATATACAGAAAGTTGGCGGCATAACCCAAACCATCTTTGGGCATGACTGGATCGTTACCCTGCCGCATCATGTGAAATGCTGCCACCATTGTGGGGACTTTGGCTAATAACCGAATCGCGGCTTGATAGATATATTCGGCATCATGCAAGTCTTCGAGGGGGTAAAACATCCCCAAAGCAGACACGCAGGTCTGAAGCGCATCCATGGGATGGGCGTTGTCTGGGAAGCACTTGATCATATCTCGGATGCGATATTTGATCCGCCGCCGATGCACGACTTCATGTTCAAACTCTTTGAGCTGCAGTGCTTTAGGTAATTCTCCAAATACGAGCAGGTAGCTTGTCTCTAGAAAACTACTGTACTTACATAGGTCTTCAATTCGGATACCCCGATATTCCAGTAGCCCCGTTAGTCCATCTACGTAACTGATGTTGGACTGAGTAGCAGGAACTCCTTCTAACCCGGGCTTATATTCACCAACTGCCATAAACAGCTACCTTAACTCTGAAAGAATGTTTACAAATGTCTCTGAAGCAACTCAGAATCTCGATCATAAATCTAGCATCTCACTCGCCATCCATCATTCTTAAGCCTGAGCTTCAAATTGCTTGATATCAAGTTTGCTAGGAATTGCGATCGCTACTCATACTACGAGTTACGCGCGATCTACCAAATCGCCCTTAGGGGTATCGATCGGTTGGCTGGATTTTAGAAATATTCTGGTATGCGCGATCGCTGACGAGAAAATAGCTAAAACAAAAAGGCTGAGGACTAACGCAATGCTAACCACAGCCTTTGGCTCATTGAATTATTTGCCCAATTACTTAAATGGGTTGTTGCCTCTACTACCAAATAGGGAAGCTTCACCACTGATTACAGCCTTGCCGATGTTAAAAGCTGCCCAGCCAATTACTAGAACAATTGGGCCTAAGACTAGTACTGGTCTTAAATCAATATCCATATTTAATTACCTTAACGAAATGTTTTATTTTGCTCTAATTATTGCAGCTTATGATTCAAACCGCAGCCTCGATCGCAAGGATTTATCGGGATGGGAATTGCTCAAGGTAGGGTACTGGGGCAAGCAAAGGTTTGGCAGTGGGTGCTAGAAACTTTAGGGGGGCTAATTAGCTTGGCGATCGTAGGATGCTTATGTTTTGTTTTAGTTTGGATTGTTGTTGGCGCGATAATTAATTACTCATGGGAGACTTTGGGGATGTTGCTTCTGGGTAGGGCGGGGCGATCACGGGAGGAATAGCAGGTGCAGCAACCTATGGCAAAATTACAGGAAGATCATTGATTGATCTCCTAAAAAAGTAATTTAAACAAAAAGAAGATTTGCAGATATCCTAGATTGCAGTGAATGAAAGTTTTTGGATTAAATGGGTATTTGCAACAACGCTTGGCAGTAACATCGGTGTTTTTGTAAGCTTTAGGCTTTTTCAAGATCTAAGTGATAATTACCCTATAAATAAAGACAAGCTATCTTAACTAATTCTCAATTACACTCTGCTTATTGCGCTGATCAGTTACCCAAGAGGAAACAAGATTCCATGAATACAACAACGCCAATTCAAATCTTTCTAGAAGAATTGTCTCTAAAACTTATAAAGCTAATTCCAATCCGAAAAGGTAAGGAAAGAATCGTAGATTATATTAGAAAATCCCTGAATTTTTCTGAAGGTACTATGCGTCAAGCTACGGTTGATAATGATATACCAATATTTGTTGACATATTTGAAAGAATCCAATCGTACATGTATTTTCTTGGCGAATATGAAAGATATGAGACAAGAAAATTTACCCACTCTATAAATCTAGATGATGTAGTAATGGATCTAGGAGCTAATATAGGCTATTTTTCACTCATTGCCTCAAAGCGAGTTGGATTAAAAGGTCACGTTTTTTCTTTTGAAGCATCTCCAAGAGTTTATGAATTACTTTGTAAAAACTGCTGTTTAAGTAACAATAAAAATATTTCCCCCTTGAATTTTGCAGTTTCCGACAATGAAGGTATATTAAAATTTAATCTTCCACGAAACCCTCAAGAGCAAGGATCTGGTTCATTATCTAGTAGTGAGATAGGTGATATCGAGGTAGCAGGTATTACTATAGATAAATTTGTTCAGAAAGAAAACCTTATTAGGTTAGATCTTATAAAGATGGATATTGAAGGGGCAGAAGTAAAAGCCCTATTAGGCATGAGTGAAACAATTGTCAAGCACAAACCAAAACTTTTGTTTGAATTTTCCCCATCTAGATACAAAGAATCAGAAATTAATCAGTTTGAAGCTTTAGTTAAACTCCTAAAAGACTTCAAATATAAATTCAGCACGTTGACTAGAAACGGAAAATGGGAAAACATCGAATCTCTTCCTAGTCGAGGGGTTTTGACAATATATGCTGAAGTAGATTCAAATAGCTAACACAAGTTTCTACTTAAATAATGTCCACGATCATACTCAGTAAGAAGCTTATTTTTGCATGCTGTTAGGAGCAAGCTAGTACACCGTGGCGGAAATCCATGCGCCATTGAGTAGTGATCGTGTACATAGTGTCTGATGTCTGAAATTTTAAATAGTCGATTTACTTATGCCACGCTGTACTAGTTAATTACAGTGGGGAGATGGTGGCACAAGCCTCTGGAGTGATTTCAGGTACAGCAACCTTCGGAGGGATTATAGGAAGAGTATTAATCGAGTTGCTAAAACATTAATTGAGAAATTGAGATTTAGTCGTTTGACTTTTTGACAGCCTCAATAAAATTCTTTACACGCTCTAGATCTTTGTCTCCAGGCGATCGCTCGACACCGCTCGATACATCTACACCATCGGGCGAAACTTGGGATAAAGCATTCATAATATTTTCAGGTGACAAGCCCCCAGCCAGCCACCAAGGACAGGGAGGGCGAAATGACGCGAGCATTTGCCAGTCAAGGGTTTTACCCGTACCACCCGCCAGTTTGGGATCGTATGCATCCAGTAAGATCGCATCTACGTAGTTACTATAGGCATCGACCCGCGTTAATTCCTGTGGCGATCGAATATTGAGGGCTTTAATCAATTGGCGATCGGGTAACTTCGTTTTAATTTCGCGGCAAAATTCAGGAGATTCGTTACCATGGAGCTGTATACCACTCAATCCTGACTGTCGGACAACTTGGCAAATTTCATCAACGCTTGTATCTACACTTACACCCATGAATACGCCAACCCGATCTACACTAAAAGGCAGTTTGTCGGTAATTAGACGAATTTGCTTAGAATCAATGTAGCGTGGCGATGAGGGTACACAAATAAATCCCAAACAGCTAGCTCCCATCTTGGCGATCGCTAAGCCCTGTTCTAGCTGCGTAATTCCACAAATTTTGACGTACATAATCTTGAGAGTACCCGTGAAAAGCGAAATGCCAAGGAACCTAAATCTAGATCGAACCCCAAATCAAAGCCTAGATCGAAACCTAGTGATTCCCACCAAATCTCCGATCGAATTTCAGGGTCATCCCTCTAGGGTGAATAGACTCACTCGTACATTTAAACAAGTTAGCCTAACTTGCGTCACAGTTCTCGCAATTGTCTGCGGTGCTACGAGTGCATTACCCGCACAGGCTCAATTTTTTGATGGCCCAGTCGATGTGTTACCGCCAATTCAACGGGACGCCCTCCGCAAGGGCATGGTGGTGGTAACAGGCGATCGCGGTCAGTATGTTGCAAGAATTTTGGTCAATGCTTCTGTACCTACCGCCTGGAATGTGCTTACAGACTACGGCAACCTTGCCAACTTTATTCCCAACATGGCTTCTAGTCGCGTACTAGAGAATAATGGCGATCGCAAGGTGGTGGAGCAGGTCGATCAGCGCCAAGTCTTTTTGACCACAATTACCTCTCGCACCAAATTGGCAATTACAGAGGCAAATCAGAAACAGATTGATTTTAGTTTGATCAGTGGCGATCTAGCAGGGCTCACAGGCTCTTGGCTGATCGAACCTGTTTCTGTCGTACCGCGTCAACCCCCAACCCAGGTGCTGATTACCTATACGGTAAACGTTCAACCCAACGACTCCACACCCGCAGATGTTTTTTATCAAATCTTTAAAGCTTCTCTAAGAGAAACCTTAGCTGCGATCGGTGAAGAGATTAGTCGGCGTTAGCACGAATGTCCTTTGCGCTTTTTTTCCTGATCCTTTTGGCGGTTTACTTAGCAGCCATGCTCGGCGCAAATGATGTCGCCAACTCGATGGGAACCTCTGTGGGGTCGGGAACCTTGTCCCTTAGAAAAGCGATCGCTTTAGCGGGGATCGCCGAGTTTACTGGGGCATCTCTTTTTGGGCATCGTGTTACCAATGCGATCGCCACAGGTGTGGTCTCGCCAGAAGTATTTCGTGCTGACCCCAATCAACTACTGTTGGGCATGGGAACAGTCATGTTAGCCTGTGCGATTTGGCTCAACTTTGCTAACTGGAAAGGCTTACCTGTGGCTTCTTCCCATGCCATTATTGGGGCCTTGGTGGGGTTTGGCTGCATAGCCCAAGGAATTCAAGCAATTTACTGGCATCAAATCGGGATTCTGAGTTTGGCTTGGTTGATCACACCCTTAGTTAGTGGCACGATTAGCTTTTTGCTGCTTACCTTTATGCACACTTGGATATCGTCTAGCACCCTATCTGAATGGATACCTTGGCTCAGTGTCGGGACATTGGGGTTAATGGGACTATCTGTGAATCATATCGATCGCGGTTTAGGCGATCGGTTTGCAATGCCCATAGTGGGTTTTGGGCTTGGGGCAATCGCGGTTTCTGGTTTGACCCTCAGGCTATGGCACAAAAGTAAAGAAGGCATGACCCCAGTATTTGGGCAATTGCAAATTTTGAGTGCTGGTTCTGTTGCCTTCGCCCATGGTTCTAATGATGTCGGCAATGCGATCGCACCCTTAGCGGTGGCAGTGGCGATCGTCACAAACGGTACAGCTTTACAGTCTCAAGAATTAACGATTCCCCTATGGCTCCTAGTTTTGGGCGGCATGGGCATTGTGCTGGGATTAAGTATTTTCGGTAGAAAAGTAATTGCTACGGTTGGCTCTGAGATCACCGCGATCGAGCCGCAAAGTGGGTTTGCTGCGGAGCTATCAACCGCAGTTACGGTCTTGCTTGCCTCTAGCCTCAGCCTATCTGTGTCATCAACCCATGCCTTAGTTGGAGCCGTCTTGGGGGTTGGTTTAGCCAAAAGACTCAACACTGGAACCAATGCGATCGATTGGGGCGTAATGAAAAAAGTAGTGATGGCATGGTTAATCACAATTCCTGCTGCGGCGATTTTAGCGGCAGGGTTATTCAAACTGCTATCGATGCTGACAGAATAGGTTATTAGTTGTCAGTTATTTAGTTGTCAGTTGTCAGCGATCGGTTTTCAGTGTTAATCCCAAAATACCGATAGCCGATAACCGATAACCGATAACCTCTCACCCCTTACCTTTTACCTTTTTATGTTTACCTTCGCTTTACCCAAAGGATCGCTACTCAAAGATTCGATTAGCTTACTAAAGTCTGTTGGCTTGGATTTTAGTGCTTTTCTCGATCCGTCCAGTCGCCAGTTACAGATCGCTGACCCCACTGGCTCGGCAAAGGCTTTGCTGGTGAGAGCGCAGGATGTTCCTGTTTACGTTGAATATGGGCAGGCACAAATAGGCATTGTGGGTGAAGATGTCTTACGTGAAAAATTACCTAAGGTTGCTTGTTTAGTCGATTTAGGCTTTGGCAAATGTCGGATGTCGGTCGCTGTCTCAGAGGCTAGCCGATTTACCTCGGCGTTAGAGTTACCACCCCATTGCCGCGTTGCTTCTAAGTCAGTGCGTTGCGCGCGGGAATATTTCCAAAGCTTAGATTTACCCGTAGAAATTATTCCGCTCTATGGCTCGGTGGAACTTGGCCCAATTACGGGTATGGCAGAAGCGATCGTCGATTTAGTCTCGACTGGGCGCACGCTTAAGGAAAATGGTCTGGTGGAAATTGAAGTCCTATTTGAAAGTACAGCCCGACTGATTGCCCATCCACTCAGCTATCGCCTCTATTCTGATGAATTTAATACATTAATCGATAAGGTGCGGTTTGCGATTGGGAGCGAAGCGATCGCAAAATAGATGGAATTAGCCCACCCTAGCCCTCCCCTTTTACCAGCCGCGAAGCGAATTCCCGCAGGGCAGGGGAGGGAATTAAATTTCCGATCTTCCCCCTTACAAATGGGGGATTAAAGGGGGGAAGCCCGACTTATATCTATAGTAGAGATAGAATTCTCAAGCTTATGACAACACTCAAAGGTTTAACTCAGTGGGAATGCTTATTACTCAATCTTGGCTGCTGGCAAGGCTCATTCACGCGATTATCACCTCAAGGTGAGCTTAGAGAAGATATCAAAAGCGAAACGATTCTAGAAGGATTAGACGATCGCAAAACGATTCAGCAAACCATTCGTCAGTTTTATCCCGATCGCACCCAAGAGAAAGTCTTAACCTACTCGTCTTTAGGTCGAAATATATTGCTTTTTGAGAATGGAGCCTTCTCTCAGGGATCGATACAACTAGGTTTTCAATCTGAGTTTGGTGCTGAATTTGGATCGATCGATCGTACCCGTCGCCTGCGGTTGGTACAACTCTTTAACAAAGAAGGGAACCTAGATAGTTTAACCTTGATTCGCGAGCGCTTACCTGAGAGCGATATCCCAGAGCGACCACCACTAAACTTGGAATCTCTACTAGGACATTGGCAGGGAGAAGCGGTTACGATCTATCCTGATTGGCGATCGGAGATTTATCCAACTGCCAGCGCTTGGAGCCAGCAGGATCGACAAGTGAGCATGACCTTAAGGATGGGAAGCGATCCTTCTATTCCTGCAATTACCTCGATCGCCACCATCCATGAGTCCAATCCCAATATCCTCAACTTTGAACCAGGCTCGATGTCAGGTAATCTCTCAATTCAGACGCTATTTCTACCCGATAGCAGTTCCTCTACTTCTCCCACCCACCTTAGACTCGGCCAACCATTTCGCCTCGCGGTTTCTTGGCTCGTGCAACCCGATCTGCACCAACGCATAATTCGCAGCTACAATGCCCAGGGGGAATGGATGGGTCTAACTTTTGTGGCTGAGCAGAGAATTACCTGAAAGTCAGAGTAACGAATCCGTTCTGACATTCCTTAATACCTTGATTTTTCTGGCAAAACAGAAGAATAAATAGGACGCAGAGAATCTGCAAAAGCTTCTGAAGCTTGGATGCTCTCGTCAATAGCTTCTTTGTTGTTATAATAAAATGACATCGCAGTCGCCAATTCAAGCTTGAATTGGCGGCTTATTGCTGATACCAATTTAAATACAGTAATACCATTTTCAAAAAGTAGTGCGACGCATTGTTTTTGAAAGACCGCGCTCCGAGCGGAGCCTAAACACCGATCTGTTGCAAATTTATGTGAAATTGGTATTACCTACTACTGTAATGCTTAACCGAAAGAGGTCATGTGATTCCCGTAGAAGAAAGAATTTCGTGCTTTTAGGCGGGAAGTATTAAAACATCTTAGGTGGAATATATTCTTTAGGAATTTGCCTCTCTAGCCATTTTCGTACCGAAGGAATTTGTGTCGCTGCCAAACCACTGCCTAAGAGGAACATCACACAGACCAATAGGATCAAGAACCCTTGACTGGTCTGCTTAGGCGCTACTTCTCCTAGCTCTGTTTTTTCGTTGTCTATGCTTTCTTCTGCTGTGTTATCTGCATTGGTTGTGGATAGAACTAATGCGGATGCAGGATCGATGGGCTGAGATTTTGCTTTTGCCCCTGCGATCGCAACATTGGTACTAGCGTTCAAGATAGAGGTAGAGGTTTGTAAGACTGTTGCCTGCTCTTCCTCTTCTTTTTTATCTTCTTCAGGATTTGGCTTAGTAAGGCGACAACGCATCAGGGCTAGCGTAATATTGTCATGCCCGTTGAGATGATTTCCTTCTTTAATCAGTTCCTGACAACTGCGATCGAGGGGCTTGTCTTGCGTGAGAATTGGGCGAATATGAGACTCATAAAGCATATTGACGCGATCGAAGTCGCTTAACCCATCGGAGCAGAGTAGCAGCAAGCAATCTTCATCAATGGTGAAACGTTGAACGCGTGGCAAGAGCATATCGGACGTTCGAGTTCCGAGTGCTTGAATCAACGCACCGCCATCAATGCGTTGCGTAGCATAGGAATAAAAGTTGTAGCCGAGGATAGACTCACGGGTGGCAACATCATCATCTAAGCTGACTTGGCGACAGTTTTCGGCATCAATCCAATAAATGCGGCTGTCTCCAACATGGACGATATAGACCTCATGGCGAGTTTTCCCTTGAGGGGCAGGAATCACTGCCATTACCAAGGTCGTGCCCATACGCTGCTGGGCCTGCCGTTGCTGCTGATCGTTGAGTGCAACGATTTGGTTATTCACTACCCGCACAATCGCTTCTAGCTGGGCGATAAATCCCGCAGCAGAGAAAGGTTCTGAATCCGTTTCAACTTGGCGTAATAAAACCTGAAGCTGTTGTTCTAGGGTTTTAATTGCCATCGAGCTTGCCACTTCGCCACCCTCATGGCCGCCTAAGCCGTCACAAATAATGGCGACGCGATCGCGCAGCATCCCATTTTGTTGCGATCTCTTTTGACGTTTGGGGTCGGGGTAGCAAGTATCTTCGTTATGGTCGCGCCTTTGCCCTTTATCGGTAGCGCTAGCAATCCGAACGGTGAGGGGTAAAGTTTGTGAAACTTGCTCAGATAACTGGTCTAGAAATGCGATCGCACTGGTAATGTCGCGATCGCCCCGCCCCAAACCATAGAAAAACTCGGCAAGAGGTTCGGCAATTTCTGGCTGAGCCCGATCTAACCAATGTACCCATAGATCTCCGAGTTGGGTTAACGTAACTGGAGTATCATCAGCTTGCAATTCTAAAAGTCTCAACCAAGCCCCATCTACCCTCAAAAATTCGGGCTTGAGCAGTGTTTTAGTCATGTTTTGCTCGGCAAGGGGCTGCCACAGCTGCAAAACCTGCCAGAGCCAGTTAATTTGACGCAAGGGCGTAGCTTGTCCCCAACTTTCCTCTAGGGTGGGTAAAAGCTTGCCTCTGTTGTCAATCGGCACATCTTCTAATAACAACACTTCTGATACGCCTAGCTCTTCTCCAAATCGCAATAACCCATAGGGACGAGGTAAGTGCATCACTAGCCGAGATAACCTGAGATAAGAAACCACATCGTTGGGAAACTCGTCAGGAATTTCGGGCAGCTTAAAACTTTGCGTGTCAACCACAATTTGAGAATCTATGACACGATAGCGATCGCCTAGCATCGATCCTTGAGGAAATGCTTCCGTATCTATCCCTACCGCCCAGAGATATTGTCGCGGAATTACCGTAGATTGATCCTGCTTATTCATAGGGAAGTATACGATCGTTCAAAATCTCAGAATTATCTCACAGATGGGATCCCAAAACACTTGTCTAACGTGATACTAGAATTCTGGTCTAATCTGAGTATCCTAGTAGAATCAGACTTTATTTTAAACAAAACATAATTTTATTTTTTAGTTTTCACTATATTAACCTCCATTTCGATTCATCCAAAAACCTATGAAGACAAAGCTGAACGCTAGAGAACAAAAAGTTCTGTGGGCGACGATCGACTATTACATCGCAAAAGCTGAACCAGTTGGCTCAAAAGCTTTGTTAGAAGGGTACAACTTTGATATTAGTTCTGCCACGAT
This sequence comes from Tumidithrix helvetica PCC 7403, assembly GCF_965232925.1. Lineage (NCBI taxonomy): Bacteria > Bacillati > Cyanobacteriota > Cyanophyceae > Pseudanabaenales > Pseudanabaenaceae > Tumidithrix > Tumidithrix helvetica. Next base: position 7,880 of record NZ_CBDDRA010000023.1, on the reverse strand, counting down.
TCGTAATGTTATGAGTATGCTAGACCGTTCGGGTCTGTTATACCAGCCCCATACCTCCGCAGGCAGAGTCCCCTCTGACTCAGGCTATCGGGTTTATGTAGATGAACTGATTAACCCTTCCAGCGAACTGACGGATAATGCGGCTCAGATGTTGCAGAGCAAAATGGGCTTATCTGGGAATAATAGCCTAGAGCAAATTTTACGGGGTGTGGCGCAAATTTTGGCAACTCTAAGTGGTTGTATTGCCTTGATCACCGCGCCTGATATGCAGACGGTCAAGATTCGTCATTTGCAATTGGTGATGGTCGATACCTGCAAGGTCATGGTGGTCGCTGTCAGTGACGCTTACCATACTGCCTCAGTCATGATGGATTTGCCCTCAGAGACCGATGCCGAGTTGCTAGAAGCAGAACTGCAAATTTTAAATAATTTTCTCAATGCTCACTTGCGAGATAAGCGGTGGTCAGATCTAACTAGTACTTTGCAATGGCACGAACTAGATAGTAAGTTTCAACAGTACGCTACGTTATTGCAACAGTCCTTGCATCAGTTGATGCGAATTTACAACCCTGTCGCTGTCGGACATTTCTTCATCAGTGGCATGACAGAATTGCTACGTCAGCCCGAATTTACCCAACTTAGCCAAATCCAAAGCGTGATCCAACTTTTAGAAGCCGATCAGGCTTCTTTATTGCCCCTAATTTTCGATCGGCCTGAGTCTGCACAGCCAAATAGCGTCACTGTAAAAATTGGCTCTGAAATTTCGCTGGAACCAATCAAGCATTGCACCCTGATTTCTACGACCTATAGCTGCGATCGCACCCCTGTGGGTAGTGTTGGTGTTTTAGGCCCAACCCGCCTCGATTACGAACGCGCGATCGCTTCCGTGCAAGCCGTGGCAACCCATCTCTCAGAGTTAATTGGGCAGTGGTAGAAACTTTATGAACTTATATTAAAATCCTTGCGCTTTAGCGTCAGATTTAATACTCTAAATACAGGCACATTTAGACAAGTGGTTGTGGGCAGTGCCTCCTTCCCAAGCCAGTTGCAGAGCTAACTAAGCAAGTTGTTTCTTATTAGTTTTGTCTCTCTTAGATTTGAGTACATTTACTAATTTTTCCTTGGTGTTTAATTATCGTAGGTGTTACTAGCCCTGTACTGCTATTTGGTTTTTGCTGTCTTGTATCCTGTTAGTTAAAGTTGCGTCTAAGCTCGAAGAGATTTAGGTAACGTGATTGATACAACGGGGCAAGGAGGATAGAAAGCCAAGTTAATTATGAAGTGTCATAGTAGTAGGCAGGTTAGTAAAGTCAGGTAAGGCAATTGCTAGAACACTTTCCCTTTATTGCTCAATAGTTCTAGGGGATTGCTGGGAAAAGTTAGAAATGAAAAGATCGAGAGGCGGGCGACTCAAGTTAATTGAGGAAGAGAAAGTACGGGTTGTAGAGTTAGTAAACTGTAGTAAACCCTAGTAATAATTCAATAGTGATTTATATTTTTGCGTGAGTCTGGTAGCCTTCTATCGGACTCACTGAGTTTTTATAAGGGTTTTTTGTAAAGGCAATTGATTAAGGGCAATTTGTAGCGCGATCTCCCAACCAAAGCCCAAGGGAGCCTATCGTACCGAATCTATGTGTTATCTCGCAATCCCAAACAAGTTTTAATTTATTGGTAGCGCAGGCATCTTGTCTGCATAGGCATAAATCTTCTAAGCAGTGCTGTTGCGATCGCTGAGGCAGCAATCAAAGAATTGTAGTATTTAGAATAGTTTTTTGTAAGTGCAATCTAGCACCACAGAATATAAACATATGTTAAAACGCTTGCATTTCTAAGAAATTGTTTCTATTGTATTCATAGGCACATATAGATAAGTGGTTCTGGGCAGTGCCTCCTCCCCAAGCCAGTCATAGAGCTAATTAAGCAATATCTTTCTAATTAGTTTTACGTCATTTAAGCTCAAGTACATTTACTAATTTCTTCTTGGTTTTTGATTGCCGTAAATGTTACTATCGCTGCGTTACTATTTGGTTTTTCAGCTTCTTATTTTCTGTTGTTTAAAGTTAGGGCTATGCTCATAAGAGCCTAGGTAAACGAGATAGCTACAACGATTTGAGACTGCTTGAAAGCAAACCTAAATATGAAATGTCATAGTAGTAAACAGGTTAGTATCGGCAGGTGAAGCAATTGCTAGGACGTTCCTTTAGAGACTGTTTAGTTCTAGGGAGTTGCTAGGAGTTAGAAATAGAAAGACTTAAAGACAAGCTACTCAAGGTTATTGAGATCGGAAAGGATAGTTCGTTCAATTAGCCACCTCTAGTAAACCCTAGTTAACCTCAAATAGTGATTTATATTTTTGCATGAGTCTGGTAGATCCCTACCGGACTCATTGAGTTTTTATAAAGGGTATTCTTAAGAGCATGAGGCGATCGCTAGATCCGTTGCAATCATAGAGCGATCGCGGTTAGCATAGTTTTAGTACAGGCTCTAGCAGGAGGTAGAAATGCTCGAACTTGAAGCTAAACAACAGACTAAGATTAGTAGTTGGGTTACTGCTACATGGGATGAATTTGCCAAAATCACAGCAGATCCTGCCTATGCAAAAGCTCGGTGCTATTACAACAATGGTCAGATGAGGATTGAGACAATGCCAGTGGGGGCAGATCATGCTAGTGACAATGGAATTATTCACTTTGCGATCGGTCTGTTTTGTACGCTTAGAGGCATTCCCCATAAAGGACTGATCAACTGTAGTTATCGCAAAAATGGTATACGCGAGTTTCAACCAGATATCTCTTACTACTTGAATGAAAACTTACAATCTGCGCCCTTTGGTAGTTCTGTGGTAAATCTCGATCGAACACCAGTTCCCGATCTAGTGATTGAAATTTCACACACAACGTTGGCAGACGATAAAGAAGCGAAGCTTTTGCTTTACCAAGATGTAAGCGTTCCTGAGTATTGGTTAGTCAATGTTGAAAAAATGGAAATTTTAGCTTTTAAGATTGCCGATCGCGATCGCGAGAAAATTACCCAATCTCAAGTTCTGTCAGGTTTAGAAATTTCTATTCTAGAGCAAGCTTTACAACGCAGTCGTCAATCCGATCAGAGTAAAACAGGAGCTTGGTTATTGTCGCAATTCCAGTGAGAAATAATTATATTTTTTCAGATCGTTTTACTCATCAGCAAAGTAATCTGAATCAATTTTTTTAATTTCGTAGGTTGATACGGTTGAGACTGCCAAGTTGTAGTCGATCATATACTGGGCAAGTTGTTCACCATCAATCAGGACGATTTTGGCAGCATTTTTAGGGGCATATTCCTTCGCATCTTTTGTGAAAGTTGATGTTGTAATAAAGATTCCTTTATTTGCTCCTTGTCCTGCTAAAGCCCCCACAAACTTTTGAATCTCTGGTCGCCCCACTGAGCCTCCCCAGCGTTTTGCTTGAATGTAGATTACATCTAGTCCTAATTTGTCTTCCTTGATGATGCCGTCTATGCCCTCATCGCCACTCTTCCCGATCGCTTTTCCCGCATCTTGAATCGAGCCGCCATATCCCATCTTAACGAGGAGTTCAACGACTAGAATTTCAAAAAAACTAGGCGCACAACTTTTTACCTTATCCAATAACTCCTGTGCCAAAGCTTGTCTGATCTTTTGATAGGCAAAGTCCAGCATTTCATCTGGAGTATCCTGAGTTACCTGTTCTTCAACAACATCAACTACTTTCTCAGTACCGTTTGAAGCACCTACAAACTCTAAATATTCTTTAAACTGTCTTAAAAACTTTTGATCGATCCTTGTAGGGTTACTTTTTAAAACTTCAAGTCCTCTGGCTGTAATTTTAAAAATCGACCTTTTAGAAGATTCCAATAATCCCGCTTTTTTAAGGTGTGTACTTGTCCAACCAACTCGATTATTTATAATCCTTTGTTTCCCACTAGGTAAAAGTGCTCGTTTCTCTTCATCAGACAGCTTAAATTCATCGATCAAGTAATCAGTAACTTCTCTTAACGAATGCTCTTTTCGATCGCTAGAAAACTTCATAAAAGGAAGCATCAAAGTTTGAAAGTCGGGAATTGCCATATTGTTTAGATTTTGTCATGCGGAAACGAGAGCTTTACAAATTCGTCAGAAGTTGGTGATGAATTAACGCGCGATCTTTGAGTGAAGAAATTTGGGTGTGACTCATAGGATCGCCGTTGGCAAACTGTTCTATCCATGTTGTTGCGATCGCGTGCGGATCGTCAGGTAAATCTCCCAGATCCCAACCAGGAATATCTTGCTCGTTCATCAAGCGCGAAACCTTGGGATCGTAGCTAATCGCAGAACATCGACAGCCCTCAGCCGCCGCCATAATCAAGCCGTGATATCGCATGGCGATCGCCATTTCTACACCGTGAAAAATCCCTTTGAGCGATCGTGGGTTCTCATCCATCAAAACGATGCTTTGTTCGGGTATCGACCCATGAATTTGCTCTGCGATCGCCAGATCTTTACTTGGCTGAAATGGAATCAGCAAGAGATAAGTATCCGTCGTTTTCTGAAGGTATATAAGCGCCTCAATCACATGGGCTAAACGTTCGGCGGTTAATAAGGGATGCGATCGTAACATCACCGCAATACGCGGTGCAGGGATAGAAGACAGATGGTGAGGATGTTCGGAAGTTAGCGCCCAGACTGGATCGGGAGCCATCACAGAGGGCACTGACCAATCAGCGAGCAATTGCGCTGAGCCACCATCCCGCACGCTGACGAGACTGCATCGTTGAAAGGCTTGTTTGGCGATCGCCCGACTTAGTCCCCGATTTAAAGGCCCAATGCCTTGCGCCCAAGCTACGGTTTTGAGACCCATGCCATAGGCCAGCCCCATCAAGCCCCCGTAATAAATTGGGTTTCTAGCACTGGTAACATCCTGCATGAGGCTTCCCCCACCCCAGATAAAGATATCCGATCGCTTTAAGGCTTTGATAAGAGAAAAGACAGAATAGCGATCGCAGGCCTCTACCTGATGGAGCTTTTCTGTGGCTTTGGGATTCGCAGAGAGAACCAAAGGCTGAACTGTTGGCGGCAACATTTGCAGCAAAGCTGCCAATAGGGCTTCATCCCCTGCATTTCCCATGCCATAGTAGCCACATAAAACAGCCTGTTGCATATCTCACTCCACCTTGATAACCTCATTGGCATGAGGGCATTTTCTCATTTTACGAGAACTTTCTCACGACTTAATCAAAGACTTGGCTCGCTTTTTATAGGCAGACATTTGTTGGCGAAATTTTTGTATGGGTCTATAAATCGTGAAAACCAATCCTGCCAAGCTTCCTATGGAAATTAGAGAAACCAAAAGATTCGCTGTTTCTGATTTTGCGGTGATTGCTACACTGAGCGTGAGAAGAGAAGCCGTACCTAAAAGTTGAAGAATAAAAGAGCGCGGCAATCTTTTCTGAAAACAAGCTCCAACCATTACAGTTGCCGCACTCCCCGTCAGAAATCCTACCCAAATTGCGACACCAATTAAAATCCCCCACACTCCTGCAAAACCTCCATAGGGATCTTGAACTGTTTGACCATGTTCTTCCAAATACCCACTGTAAACAGTGGCGATCTGCCAAAAGCGCGTGACCACCCAAGACCAAGAGCCAGCAATCACCCAAGATCCTAAGAGCCCACCTCCGATCGTAGATACGGTGATGTTCCAATCGCATCTTCTTGCTAGATTGACCGTGATAGCGCCTAAACCAATCCCGAACAACAGCCAAAGCCATGTTTTTGATAAGCCCCATACACCAGGAATCGTCAGACAACAAAGGAGAAAGATAGCGATCGCCGCATAGGGTAGGGTTGGCGCGCTGGGGATAAAGGGTGCTGTTCTCAAGGAAATAGGCACTAATACAGCGGTTTCAGCAGCATTGGAATTCAAAACGATCTGGCGTTGAAATAGACTATTTGCCATGAGGCGATTGGTTTGGAGGATGACATTACAGGTGATGCAATTGCCACTAAAGCGAGAGGGCTCAATTGCAATCCAAGCATAGAGATCGTAGGGATGGGGGATAACCGACCAACTTCCTTCTAAAAGTGCCTCAGGAATGGGGTTTGTCACGGTCAGGGTCTGTACCAGGGTTTCATCTATCTCGGTTGCTAGGTAATGTAACTGCTGGTGGCTGAGTCTCACTTCGGGCAAGCGATTCAACCCAATGGTTTCGAGTTCTGCGATCGCTGTTTTCGCATCAGGATAGCGATATTTGGAATTTGGTTTTACCAGCTTCTCTAACCATTCCCTTAAGCCAAGATCGATGTGGGGAACGCGATCGGCAAACACAACCTTGCCATGCTCGTAGAGAGTTCTGACATTTGTAGGTTGAGTACCTGTCAGCAGGCAAATCAGCGCAACTCCCAACCCATAGAGGTCTGTCGCTGCGGTCAATTCCCGATCGCGCCACTGTTCGGGCGCCCAAAAACTGCATCGCTCAGCCACAACTTGCATGGAATCGCTGCGATCGCGAAACAAGATCGCCTCAAACCCAATCAGATAAACGTGATTGAAGCTGCGATTCCTTTCAGGATGCGTACCGCCGAGCAGAATATGCTCGGGTCTAATATTCTGATGAACGATCGGGGGATAGTGGCTTTGGAGATAGATCAGAATCTCTAAGACTTGGATGGCGATCTGCTTGACACCCTCTAGGGGAAAGTCTGACAGGCTGACTAAGGTTTCAGCTTCTTGATATGCCTGCACGACACAATAACTAGATTCCGTAAAGAAGACCCCGTGATATTTGGGAATGCCCCTATGGTCTAATCTCTGTAGAAGTTCTATTCCTCGTTCGATTTGGGGAAATTTTGATTGGGCGATCGCGGGGTCTTCAGGAAAAGGATATACTGCGATCGCGACGGTTTCTTGCCTGTGCATGTCTGTGGCAAGATAGGTCGCCCCATTCAAGTAATTGGGCGCTAGTACTCGGTGGATTTGATAGCCATACAATGAGAAATCAGGTAGGTCGCTCATAGCCTAGATCGCCTCAAAAGCCTAGGACTATTCAAGCACGATTCAGGATGAGGTGGGATATTTACCAAACTTGAAGTAGAAGTTTGAAGCAGCGGCTTTATTTCAAAAATAGCTCCTCACTGACTGTAGCGATCGCTAACATCACAAAGCCGACAATCAGCCACAGATAGAGTGGGTAATCTCCCTTGCCAAATACATCACCCAATTGAAAAACCACCACAGTACAAATTAAAAATAATGCGATCGTAATTAAGAAAAAGGTAATGTATTTATCTTTTCGTTTGTTCCCTTTGCGAGGATGATTTGACCGACTCCAATTTTGTGCTGCGATCGTGCGTTTGAGCGGATATCTTTCAACTTCGCGATCGAAGTTTTGGGTATGAAACTGACTTAATTGATTGACTGGAATTCTTTGCTCGGTAGGGGGACTATAAAACTCAGTTTTGGGGCTGGAAAACCTTTCTAACTTTGTACTACGCCCTAATTTACCCTTGAGTTGTTTTTCTAAATTGACGATTTTAAGCAGAAAGATCAAACTGATCATAAAAGCCATAACGCTTAGAGACACTGCCAATTTTGACAGCATAATGATCAGTTCAAGGTCTTTATCGCTAGAAAGGGTAACTGCCATGAATCGTTAAGGAAATGCCTTACTCAAGTCACAGTATTCTGTCACTAGCAACGACAAAGCCTAACCAGAAAAAATCGTCGATCCTGTCTGAGAAAACATGAATTGAGACACAAGAAAAAAATGATACCAATTTAAATTATATTGGCAACAGATAGGGCTTCCAAAATGAAAGGATATCCAGTAATCGATGCTATAACTTGGGGAGTTAATTCTGCTAGAAGTTGGTCTACCTTTTCCCTAAG